>JACRFB010000059.1 GCA_016218045.1 Ignavibacteriota bacterium | reverse complement strand
GGAAATTTCCGGTTCATCCCCGCGCGTGCGGGGAATACCAAATCCTCGTCAATGTAGATCGTGATTGGCTCGGTTCATCCCCGCGCGTGCGGGGAATACTTAAAATGGTGGATCGTCGAGCGTAAGTGGGACGGTTCATCCCCGCGCGTGCGGGGAATACGTGGTCCAATGCGGATCGATGAGGCCCAGGTCCGGTTCATCCCCGCGCGTGCGGGGAATACGGGTCATTGCTGTGTTGTAGCTCGGTAAACCACGGTTCATCCCCGCGCGTGCGGGGAATACGCACCATCGCCGAGAAACTAGGCGAAATGGGCCGGTTCATCCCCGCGCGTGAGGGGAATACCACCGAATCGTTGACGCCGCCGTCCGAGAGTACGGTTCATCCCCGCGCGTGCGGGGAATACGTAGTGGTCAAATCCCAGCCGTTCGCGCCGGTCGGTTCATCCCCGCGCGTGCGGGGAATACCGTCCGATCAGTTGCACCTTGTTCAGTCCGTACGGTTCATCCCCGCGCGTGCGGGGAATACGCCGCAGCGTCGGCAAGCATCTGTTTCGGGTCCGGTTCATCCCCGCGCGTGCGGGGAATACCCCGCGCGGCGACCCTCGGCTGAGTCATTTAACGACGGCTCAGCCTCTCCACCACCACGAGGGCAGTATCAGGGGCGTCAATCAAACCATATTCGATATACGCCACCGAATATCTGTCCTTGATGGGAATGGGTTTGAGTCGCGGCAGCATGTCATGCCCTTCGCAACAGCATCAATCCACAACCGAAACCCTTGGCGGGTCCGAATCCAGAGTGTACCATCCGAAGGAAAGTCTGCACATCCAGCACGCGCAGCACACCCTCTAATTCGACCGTGCCGATTGTCACAGCCGGACCGCCCTTGCGCTTGGCGAAACGATGCTGGGTGTAACCGTCCGCAATCACGGCCAGCACTTCGAATCCAGATCGCACTCCGCGCTCGCGGAACCATTTTTCCCCTTCTTCCTGAACTATGCAATGCAAAGGGGTAATACCCTTGCCACCTTTCTTTTCGTGAAAGCGGCGGTGCATCACCACATCGTACCGATGTTGACGATCGTTGTCGTCCCGACTAGAACGGACGGGATTGACGCGGAGCCGGAAGCGCAAGGTGTCGCCCTCGATGAGCTTCGGAGTCCATTCCCTGCACTCAACCTGCAACGCACTTCCGTTTGCCTCGGGGCGGCGTTCTGAGAGTACATACAGCAGTGGACGTCCTTGATCGCGTTCAAGACGGAAAAGAAAATCCCGCCGTCGATCCGCATGATCGGCGAAGAGATCCCACACCAGTTCATGAATTCCGTATGCATCGACACGGGCGATACTAAACAATTCTCTCGGGCCGGCCGTTGGGTGCACGGTGATTTTACTGAGGAAATTCATACGGTATCCTCCAGCGGCCGGGGCAGTACGGTGCAGTGTTCTATCCGTTCAGCGAACTGCCAGCGCCCGCGATTGTGCGGCAGGTCGCGACGTATACGTTCGAACTGCTTTTTTCCACTGATGGGATCGGCATTGGCATCGGAAAAAATGCGTAAGGTGTTTTCCTCCCGCGTCAGTGTATCAGTGAGCATGTGATGCTCGCGTATGTACGTGAGAAATGCTTCATGCACACCGACCGAGGCGGTAATGATATGCGGATTCAGCGGGTAAGCGGGCGGACAGCTTTTCCGCCCGAGATAGAGGGTGAATATGGGCTCGCGCAATGCGTCTCGCACCGTCTCCAGTGGCCATGACGCATTGTCGGTATCCCAAAGTGCTACCAATGACAAGGCATCGCAGCGATACTCGCGGGCAGAGAGCAGCGTGTTGATCTTTGCGGGATCAACCGCGAGTTCCTCTCGGCGTGTGCGATGCGGACCGCTTCCTGCGGATGGTGTCTGGATGGTGTGATAGTCGCGAAGGGGAACACCTTCGTTCTCGACACACAGTGCCAGACCGAAGGCCTCGCGCAGTTCATGGAGTTTCTGTTCCTCGCCACGACGGATACCGAGGGCCGCAGCGACGAGGCCAAGTATCGCGGATTTGGAGGGGTGCGCGTAACTTCGTCGATGTTCGCCGACGGCAATGTCTCCCCAGCTCGCCAAAGGGCCGTAGCAGCGGAATATCAGATAGCTCCGCATGACTTACTCCGTTACGAAATTCAGAACGTCGGCCAGTGAACCTTCGCCTCTGGCTACATTAAACACACGGCACTCGTCCGTGCACGTACCGTATACCTTGTCCATGTTGTCACGGAAGGATTCCAAGGCTGCAACCGCGGTGGTGCGTATGGCTTTACCACGCACGGGCTCGAGGTAGGCGGCCGCGAGTGAACGGGGCTGTTGCTTTCCCTTCTCGGCGAGGAGGTATTCTGCATAGGCGCGCGAGCCGAAACTGTTCTGCTTGCCTGTGGGAGCCACACGTGTGGCGGCTTCCACAAGTGCGCGCAGACCAGAGGCGGCGAGCTGCGCATCGCCGTTCAGATTCTCCAGCAGCAGGTCGTGATTGATGCAGAGGTAATGGTAGAAGAGACCGGAACCGAATTCCACCTCGCCCATGTGCCCTGCGCCTAGATCTTCGCCGCCTTTGTTCAGATCATCCACCGCTGTGAAAAAATCATCCTCCACCGCCACCTCATGGACGGTGATGGCATGTGCAACCTGCACGGCGGCTTCGCAATTGAATGCCGGGTTACTCGCAAGCATGCGACCGAACATGGCGATGTCGACGGCAGTGTTCTCCTTTCGTAGCAGCTTCAAATCCTCTTCGTTGGGTGGGCGCTTCTCCCTAATCAAAGTCGCTTGCAGAGTTGCGATCGCATCCTTTTCCTCCGGACTGAAATGCGCGAGTTGTTCGATCTCCAATTCCTTCAGCGGATTTTTCTTATCCGCGGCCTTGTTCTTTCCGAAGCAGCCCGCGATGCTCATCGCCCATTCCTTCGCGGATTTCTCGTCGATACCTGCGTCGATGAACACCTTGTGTATCTCGAGTCCCATGGCCTTCGTTCGTACGCCGAGGCTATTACCGCAGTGTTCGGCAAACACCTCTGAGGTGCGCCATGCGCGTTTCAAACTTTGCGAAGAAATGCGAAGACGCGTGCTTCCACCCATGATGGCAGTCTTGGGGCGCCCGAGATCGTCGCGATTGAGATTCGAGGGCGGATAGGCGGTAAGAATGTGTAGCTGAATGAATTTCGACATGTTTGTACTCCTTGTGTGATTATGCTTGATCCATTGCGTTTTCGTAGTAATGTCTGGCCCAGTCCTTGCGTGTACGCTCGTTCCACCAATACACACTCGTGGCCAAGTCGTGGATGTCCGCCTTGCGTCCTGCCAAGCGCAGAATGCGTAACATGGGTATGTACAGACCGTCTACACCGACGGTCAGTAGACGGCGGAATCGAAGTCCGCTTACAAGGGGTGTTGACCGTTCATCGCCGCGAGCCAGCCGCTTCGCGAACGGATTGTGCGGGTCGTGCTGTTCCACGTGCGCAAGTAAACCGACGACTCGTGCGAAGGCCTCGACGGAATTCCTCTCGCCCGGAAGAATGGAACGCAGCGCGTTGTAGAATTCTTGTGTCATCAGCACATCGGCGACATCGCGGCAGCGCCGTAATTCAGCTCGTGGACCTCGTCGATTGTCCAGACTCTTCCACCATGCGAGCAGCGCCGCACCGTGGTTGCTGTCGGGCAGGAAGGAAATTGTTTCCTTGAGTTGTTTCATCTCTCCTCCGTAATGAGTTGTGTTTCGAAGGCATGTATTTCGAGCGGGATATTCAGCAATTCGAAAATTTTCTTGCTGCGGTTCATTCCATACAGTTCCTTGCGAGCGAGGACAACATTGCGTGGGTTGGTTCGCGAGTAGTCCTCGCTGTCGACGATGGCGTCGAACAGCGTTTCCGCCTGTCGCGAGAGCACATCGTTCCACGAACGCATCAGGGGAATCTCCTTGTCTGTGTCACCGACGATATCGCGAAGTTGATGTATATGCCGGTAGAACTGGCTTTCCGTGTATTGCCAGAATGCATCAGTCAAGGATTGAGGCAACGCTGCATCGTCGCTGTTGCCTTTGGGGAGGGTCCATTTTATCGCACCATTTTTCGAGATGGATTCAACACGACCGAACTGCGCTCTGCGAACCGCTTTCACAGTATTGCCGCCGATAAGAGTCGCGGCTTCGATCATGCCTTCTACGCGGCGGCGGTATACTTCCAATTCTTCCGCCGGAAGGTTGAAGACCGGCATGCGGCCTTCGTACCAGCAGCGCGCCTTCATCTTGTCCATATCATAGCCAAAAGTGTTGAGGCCAATGTCCCCGGTATCGATGTTTTCGTCACGCAAATCCCTGTTTCTCATCGAAAGGAACAGTTCCACCACTGGAGCAGGGACTGTGCCGCCACTGCCACCGGGAAGCACATAGGAGGGCCAATGCCGGTAATGCAAACAATGCGCCGAGGCATGTACCGGACTGCGAGGCATATCGTCCTTCACGTACACTGGCGTGAGGGGATGTTTCCAAACACCACTCTGATAGTTCGGGCCGTAATTGCGTTCGCTGTACTTCGTCACAAGAGTGGTGTCACTGCCACCGCACACATCGCAAGTGAGGGATGCTTGGTCGCTGAAATGGAAAAAAATCCGTCGTGGCATACCCCAATATTCATGCATGGGAGCAACGTCGGTTGGGATGATCACCTCCTGCTTCTCGCTGGTGGGCATGGGAGTGAGCCAAGGGAAAAGCCGTGCATTCACGGTCGCAGCCACATTGCCTGGAAGCGTGTTCAATACAATTGAATGCCATAAGCTATCTGCGTACAGAACAGTGCTCAAGGGCCCGCCACCACGCAAGGAGGTGCGGAATCCCTTACCACCAGCCGGAGCATTGCTTTGCATGGTGTACAATGCGGCTGAGGCACAGGAACGGCAAAGCGTATTCGCAAAGCCGTCCTTGACGAAGAAATCCTTGTTTTCGCGTATTGATTGTTGTCCAGGTGCTTCGATCAGTATTGCGCTTATCGATTTCGGTTCCGCATCGGCGGCTGACAGATCCTGCATGAAACGATACCCTTCACCATCAAGAAGGAAGGCCTTTTCGAAGGCCTGAAACGCTTCGCGTATCCGCTGCGGCGTTGGTGGTGTAGTGAAACGCTCGAGCCAGTCGCTCTCGGGCCAGGGTGCGAGTGTGACCTGATATAATCCGATGAGAAATTGCATCACCGAGCCGTTGAAGTCCGGACGGGGAAAATCGAGCGCCACGATGGCATCCTCGGGCTTGTCTGTGATCTGCCAGGATGCGATCCGTTGTCGCTCACCACTCCGTCGTCGGACTGGTAGCCAGGGTTCATTGAGGAGATTGTACATCACTGTGCCTCGATCATTGTGAGAAGTTCTGTAATTCATAAGTTCTTCATCGCTTGGCCTATTGCAACACACCGACACGCGTCGCACCAGGACCAACACCGGGTAGATTCCCGTTTATAGGACTTTCTGTTTTTGTAAACCAAAGGCGGAATCGTAGCACCAGAGGATCTCCGCATTCTGCGTTGAAGAGGATTGACCACACCACACAGCATTATCTTCTGCGAGCACCAGCGGGCGTGCCCATTTGAACACGGCTCTATAAGTTTCCAGAAAATCCTTCAGTACGGAATCCCTTCTCAACTCAGGCACGGCCTTAAAAAGATTGGCGGGGCAATTAAGCCCGCTCAGCATGATTCCACCTTCGGAGAATCCATGCCAGGGTTCTATTGTATTCTCGATGCGCTTCAGGAGAACAACTCTCACAGAACCCTGTCCAAGGCGTGTAGACGCAATCTGATCGTTTTCCCAACGGGTGTTTTGCGCGGTATAACCGTCCATGACATTGAGTACACGGGCGGTTGCCAGTGAACCTTGTCCTCTGACCTTCCCTTCAGCCTGAAAATGCGGGGCACGAAGTGCGGCAGGCATGTTGTCTGCGGCGTGTGGTCCGTGTACCGATTCGATAAGCGTACGCGCATGCTCCGGAAAGCATTGCACACCATCTCGCTCTCTCAGTACGCGAGCGGTAAGCCACAGCCTACCATGATCCTGGTATACCCAGGCAGCGCGTGGAAACAACGATGGATACCAATCCTCACCGGCATCGTCCACAGGGACAGGTCCGAATACGAGCATTTCGGGTTTACCTCGCTCACCGCGGCTGTGTCTATGCAGGCGACCCGCGCGTTGAATTATTAAATCTACAGGTGCGAGGTCGCTGATCAGCACATCGAAATCCAGATCGAGCGACTGCTCCACCACCTGTGTCGCAACGAGAATACGTCCCGCGCGGGATTCAGGTCCGCTTTCCTTGCCGAACATAGTCATGACCCGGCGCTCAATGTTCGAGCGGTCATGTTGTGTGAAACGCGCATGAAACAGATCGATACGTTCGCGACCGTACGTAACGATGAGCTCGCGATACGCATCGATGGCATCATTCACGGTGTTGCGAATCCAGCAGACACACTGTCCCCGGTCCACTGCGTTCCCTATTCTCTCGTGAACGGCGGATTTGCTATCCGAGAAGTGGAATTGTACTTCGCGCTTACCACCAGTGCGGCAGGAGATGGGAGTTTCCGCGGGCCGGGCATGTTGCCAACTCACATGCGTTACGAGCGGATATTCCGAGCGAAGATCGTGTGGAGGGGTGTCGCCCAAATGGTGGAGGAATGCGTGGATCAGGTAGCTTCGCATTTCTGAGGGCAGAGTTGCGGAAAGCAGTATGGTGCTGCCACCCAAGGCGGAGTGAAAAGAAAGTAGAGCGCCGAGGAGGTTTCGCATGTAAGAGTCGTAAGCATGCACCTCGTCGACGATCAGAACCTTTCGCGAAAGCCCGTAGAGCCGTAGCGCCTGATAGCGAACCGGCAATACAGACAACAGGGCTTGATCGATGGTACCCACGCCGACACTGGCCAGGAACGCCCGGCGCGAATCCTCAGCTAGCCACGCGGAGCAGCTCGCGCCACCTGGGAACTCCTCGTCTTCCAAAATGCCTATGGCAGCACTGTCCAAGGTATCATGCATGGTGGTTGCGAGAACAGCCTGGAATGGCGCATGAAACGCCTTTCCTCCATGAGCAAGGACTATGGTCGGCCGCGTGCGCTCGTCATAACAGTTCTCGTACATTGAAGCGGTGCGGGCAAATATGCCATTTGAAGTGGCCTGTGTCGGGAGGGCAAAATACCACCCCTCCGCCTGCCCATTTTCCATCATGCGATAGGCCAAGGACAGCGCCGCCTCGGTTTTTCCAGCGCCAGTCAAATCCTCCATGATGTAGAGATTGGGTCCATCAGGAATGTCACATTCGAGAGCGTAACGCTGGAGAGGCGTGGGTATCATTTTCACTGTCGGGTCGCAAATCGCGGCATTAAACAGTGCGTGAAAATCTACCCCACTCCGCACACGTGTCGGCAACAGCATGAGTGTTTGCAGCGCTTCCTCAGCTTGAGGCAGGGCGTATTCCCTCCAGTAGTGTTCAATGGGAATCGTCTCCGGGTGGAACGGAAATAATTCCGCATTTGACCCGACCCAATCGCTCAGAATGGTGAGTCCGGCCATCAACCATGAAAGCCGATTTGTATCTCCATTTTCCATCGATCCGATTTTCTCAAAGATATCCGTCAGACCGGTACCATCCCGCAAATGCAGCCGCAGCAAATCGTCGAACAGTTGCTCCGCAGCAGCGATATCCCGCTCATCGAATTTGTCGCGCAACAATCCTTGTGTAGAAATAATGGGCGCGCCATGGTGCCCCATCACTGTTTCCATCCACGGGTTGAGTACGCGCCTTATGCTGTTTATTCTCAGTGAGTGCGCGCGATCAGCAACGAGATTGCTCATCATTCTGCGTGTCAGGCATTCCTCCCACAGCAATTTTCCCATCGCGCCATGGTGCATCCCGTAGGCCATGGGCCGCGGCCGCGAAATTCCATTCAGAGACGTGTCGATATCGGGGCGCAGATACTGGAAGGTATGAGAGAACTTGCCAAAATCGTGAAGAGAAAGGAGGAAGCAGACGAAGGCACGCGCTGTGTCTGGATCAAGACCGGCACGCGCGTGGAGTTCAGAGGGGAGAGTGTTCTCGTGTCTTGTCAACACATCGCCGACTGCAGCAACATCGAGCAGGTGGTAAGGCAGCAAGTGGTATGCTGATCCACTCCGTTCGGCCTTTGCCCAGTACTTATAATGATGCATAGTCTATCGTCCTTCTGGTCAGTCGCACAGGCACTATGGCACCCACCCTTTTATCCGCGCTCCGCCAATCCGCTCACAGTGCTGTGACGGATCGACGGGTGTCTCTGAATACGGGGCGGTTGCGGGTTGCGGTGTTAATAGTATGGTCGACCGGTGCGGATTCCCGATATGGCACCGATCTATGCTGCAGTGTGGGATTGATGAAGCGCTACAACCTGTGTCACATGGTACTGTTTGGGGCGGAAAGAGTCAAGTTTATCCGCTATCTACCGCATTTGATGGCCGGAAATGGTATCAGCGCGTGATACTTTTTTCTTGGCGAAATGAGGTAAAGGGGTAAAGAGGTAAAGGGGTAAAGAGGTAAAGGGGTAAAGTGGTGGAAGCGGTATCTGTTCGTTGGTGGTGGCGTTGGTGCGAAGGCAGGACCGGATGTTCTTTCGCCTTTTCCCTGTGAGCGGATCGTGATAGTTTTTGCCGTTCGGGTCGTAGCGGCCTGATCCCATCTCTTCCTCTACATTTTCTTTCCAAAGGAGGTCTCATGCGAGCAACTGCCGTGCTGCTGTTGTTGACCGTTGTTGTGTTGCTTGGTTGCGGCGGTGACGATCCGGTTGCTCCACGCGAACCCGTGGTGTATGCCTGCGGTCCCGCCGGACTCATCGCGGTTGTGGAGAACAGTGACGGCGAGAGAGGATCGGCGTTGGAACTCGCGTTTGAGATGCGGAGGCCGCAGGTGCTGCAGGTGCTCGGCGGAATTCTGGGAGTGGATACAGCGGCGATGCGCGGCATGTTGCTCAACGACATCCTCGAGGCGTATGGCGAACCGTGGATGATCGGCGAACTGGAAAAGGTTGCTGAGGGACGCTACACAAGCTTCTGCGCACTGACCGATGGCAGCGCGCGGAGCAGCATCCTGCTGGATTCCATCCGGGCGATGTCGTCGCGAGGTCTCGCGGTCGATCTGATCTTCGATCTGCACTCCGATGGTCCCACTCTCCTGTTCAGTGATGGGAGGGCGGCTGTTGCGGATCTGGCAGCGGTTATCAGCCGCGAACGGCTCGGCGTCCGCGCTCTCTATCAGACATGTTGTCACGCGGCAACTGCTATTGCAACCTGGGAAACTGCGGGTCTCGCAGCCGTGTCAGGAGCACCCGGCGTCAATAATATTACTTTGTACTCACCGATCGCCTTTCTGCGTACATGGACGGGGGGCGCACGATTTTCCGATGCCGTCGACCGCGCGTTCAACATCGAGCTGGATACGTTGCGCCATTATTCCACCATCATGCCCGAACTGCTCTGGCTTATGTCCGACGAAAATCTGGCCAGCAGCCGCCAGCGTTGCGGAGGATTAAAACCGGAGCTGCTGTGGGTAGAGAAGCTAGGAACTGGGAGCTAGGAGTTGGGAGTAGGGAGTGGGGAGTTGGGAGTAGGGAGAGCGGGACAGCGGGAGAGCGGGACAGCGGGAGAGCGGGACAGCGGGAGAGCGGGACAGCGGGAGAGCGGGACAGCGGGAATTCCTCGGTGCGTTCAGCATTGCCTGCGCGAGGTTCGCCTTCCGGCGGTTTCTTTAAAAGATGTGCTGGTCCGATAATTTCGTTCTTCCCCTCTCGTTCCCAGTTCCCAGTTCCCCGTTCCCCGTTCCCCGTTCCCATTCCCCGACGCCTCTCGCTTGTTTTTTTCCAGGCGCGCATCCAAATTTCATTTTCTTCACCCGCCCGCCCATTCTCATTCCGGAGTGACTCATGAAGCGTTCGTACTTATTGCTTGTTGTCTTCCTTCTGGCTTCCGCGGCGTACGCGCAGGTACGGATCGAGAATTCTGTCGCGACTGTCCCCACGGCCGTGCCCGCAGCGTCGCCGTTGACGCGTATGGCGGCCCCGCTCGGCACGCAGCCGCCCGCACCCGCGGCCGGCACAACCGTCGCCATGAAGTACCACGATATCACGCTGCCGCGCTTCAACTGGCAGATGCCGCGCGATTACGGTTCGTTCATGAACCTTATGCTGTTCCAGCGCTTCACGCTGCCGAACAACGCGGGCTTCCTCGATTCCATGCAGGTGTTTATTTCGGCGCTGACGCCGGGATCGGTGTCGTTCCGTGTATATCCCGCGGTGCCGGCGAATTTTGGTTCGTCCACTTTTTATGTGCCGCAGTTCTCACCAGCCATCGATTCGCTGTTCATCCCCTCGACGGCCATCGCGCAGAATGCCTGGAACACCATCGTCTTCAACGGCAAAACTGTTCCGAAGGAATTTTTTATCTCCGTCGAATTTACGCTCACGGGCGGCACCAACAACACGGTGACCGTCGCGGGCGACTTCCACGAACTGCCTGCGCGCACGCTCGAGAAAACGCGTGTGATCATGCTGAACACCTCGGGCGGCGATCTGCAGCTTGCTACACTCGACAGCACACTTGTCGAGTCCGGCACGCAGAAACCGATTTTCTCGTATCTGTATATGACCGCGTTCGCCGACACAGCCACGTCGAATCCGTGGCCGAAGATTGTGACCGCGGCGAAGACCAAGGGTTTTGTCGGTCTGGAATACCGCTACGATCTGCACGCGTCGGGTAATCCGCGGCCCACGTACCGCATCGTCACAGGTCCGCAGTCGATGACGATCGATCATAACACGGGAGCGATTCGCTGGACCCCGGGCGCATCCGACAAGGGGAATCAGTCGGTGACCATCGAGGCGATGAATACAAACGGAACGGACAGGCAGAGCTACACCATCGTTGTCGCCGATCCGACCGCGCCGAAAATCACGTCGTACCCGAAACGTATGGCCCTCACCGGTGAACCGTACTTTTATAATGTGACGGCGACGGGCGGTCCGGATCCGACATTCAAATTGCAGGCATCGCTGCAGGGTATCACCATCGATCCGCTGACGGGTCAGGTGACCCTGGTGCCCACAGCGCAGCAGGTAGGCGAACACATCGTGGGCATTACCGCCACAAACGATGTGGGCAGTGATGTGCAGAGTTTCACACTCAAGATCGAGTCCGTGGCATACGGCCCGCAGATCACCTCGCAGGCGCGTACCGCCGCCACGGTGAACGTTCCGTACACGTACCAGGTGTCGTCGCTCGGCAATCCGCAGGCGACGTATTCGCTGCAAGTGTTTCCGCCTTCGATGAAGATCGATGCCAACTCGGGGATTATCACGTGGACCCCGACGGCGGAGGGGCAGGTGGACGTGAAGGTCCGCGCGGAAAACCGCCTCGGTATAGACGAGCAGACGTATAAGATCACCGTAGGCAGCGGGGCGATACTGCCGGTGTTCACCCGCTCACCGCGGATAATCGCCGTTGCCGGACAGCTCTTCCGTGACACGATCACCGCGTCAGGCACACCCGCACCAAGGTTCTTCCTCAAATCCGGGCCGCCGACCATGCGTGTAGATTCGGTGTTGGGCATCATTACATGGAGTCCGGCACGAGACGACAGGGGCAGCAATGCCGTCACGCTCGAAGCGCGTAATTCCGCCGGTAGCGTCGAATTCCCGTACGCCCTTTTTGTCCAAGCAAGCCCGCGCATCACCAGCACGGAAGTCTTCACCGCCACTATCGGCAAGCCGTACAGCTATCAGGTGACGGCCGAGGCCGAGCCCGCACCCACATTCAGCATGACCGTGGCGCCCACGGGTTTGATAGTCAATCCCACAACCGGACTGATCACGTGGACTCCGGTAACAGGGCAGAAGGGCCGGCACAACGTGACCGTCACCGCTACGAATCCTGTGGGCAAGGCCGACCAGGCCTTCACCATCGACGTGTCTGATCCGGTGGGTGTGGAAGGTCTCGTGTCGGAGCAGGGCTTTACGCTTTCGAGTGTGTACCCGAATCCCGTCTCTGTTTCGAGTGCCGCGGCGTCCTTCGATTACACCGTCCCCTCCGCGTCACAACTTCTTGTGACGATCAGCGACGCGGCCGGCCGCACGGTGTCGACCGTCATCAACAACAGCGTTGAAGCGGGCACACACCGCGCGATGTTCGAGACGGCGGCCCTGCCCGCGGGCGCGTACTACGTTACGCTGCGCGCAGGCGCGGTCACATTGACGCGTCCGTTCAACATCGTGCGCTGATTCCCCGGCGCACACCGCGTACATCCTTCGATACAGAACGCGCGGCCTTCGGGTCGCGCGTTTTTTTTCGGGCGTGGGAAAAAAGAAACGCCCCGCGGAGTGTGCCGCGGGGCGTTGGTTCTATGCAATCGTTTGCGGTGTGTGCCGGGTTAGATCTTTGTGACGTTGACCGCCTGGAGACCCTTCGGACCTTCTTCCACTTCGAACTCGACCATGTCGCCGCCGTTCAGCTTGCGGAAGCCCTTGCCGTTGATCGAGCGATAGTGAACGAACACATCGTCACCCGACTCACGCTGAATAAATCCGAAACCCTTGGTCTCGTTGAACCACTTGACAGTACCTTTTTCCATGACTGTCATCCTTCGATTGAGTGTTACATAGAGGAGCAGTGTTTTCCAGTGTCGCGGACCCGGTATGCGCTATCAGCGCGTACCCTGCCGCGCTGTGTGTGTTGATGTGACACGGGTACCACAGCACTGGAGTCCAGCGTCATCAACCCTCAATCGAACCATCAAACTAACAGCGGAAAACATGAACCACGTTGGTGAATTATGCAGCGATAACTTACACGGATTTTCAGGCAAAGGCAACAAAAAAAAGCGAAAATGAAAAGAATTTTCTCGTCCGATTTGTTTAGAACGGGCGAAAAACCAATGTTTGCTCACTCCGCCGCGCTCGGGCGCGGACGATTCGCACAAAAAAGCACCGCCATGAAGTCTCGCCTTGTCACCGCCGCTCCGCTGTTTTTCGTCCTTTTCTGCGCCTCCTGTTCCACGATTGACGAATCCGCCATACGGCAGGAAATCACCGAGACGCTCACAAAACAAGCCGACGCGTGGAATAATGCGGATCTCGACGGATACATGCGTGTCTATGAGGAATCGGATTCTGTACGTTTTGCATCGGGAGGGACGGTAACCTTCGGCTGGAAGACGGTCCGCGACCGCATGAAACGGGCGTATCCCGATGCCGAGACCATGGGCACCCTTGTCTATACCGACATCGACATCAAGATACTGAACGACGAAGCGGCGCTGGTTTTTGGCAAGTGGATACTGCGACGCAGCACCGACACGCCGTAGGGACTGTTCACGCTTCTCGTCCGTCGCACAGAGACGGGATGGAAGATTGTTGCCGATCATACTTCTTCCGCGTCGCGCGGATAGGGAACGGGAGAGCGGGACAGCGGGAGAGCGGGACAGCGGGACAACGCAATAGTGTCTCGCTGAGCTTGTCGAAGCGCGACGGGACACCGGACAGCGGGACAGCGGGAGAGCGGCCGAAGGCCGCAAGAAAAAACCTCCGTTTCCTCCGTTCCTCCTGTGTGCTGTTTTCTTCGTGCAACACTCTGTGGTGCGACAGCGGGAGAGCGGGACAGCGGGAGCGGAACAACGAAATAGTGTCACGCTGAGTCCCGCGAAGCGGGAAAGCACGACGGGACAGCACTTTTATGAGTACACCTTCCGTGGAAAATTCGGAAGAAGCGGTTGTGTTTTTGTTAGTGTGGACTTTTACAACAAACGTGCATTATCTGTCTATTATCGGCTTGGTGAGATCGTATTTGTCCGAATATGGGCGGATATTTCGGTGGGTTTTTCTTTTTTTCTTGTTTCTTAGTGGTTGATACGTGAAATTTGTTGCTATCAGATGTTGGTGTTCCATCACATCGTCGTAGCACGCACCTTGTTTCAACCGCACCTCCTTTCCCTTTCGCTGTTCCTCCCCGCAGAGTATTTCGTTTCATCTTCCACATCGATGGAAGCACACTCGCACGCCCGGTTGCATCGCAGCCGCGGCGTGTTCGTGTATTTCTGACACACGAGTCCGATTCTCTTCCTCCAGGAAACATTCTCCATGCACTCACATTCAAGCAACACACTCGCGGACACCATCGCCGCGATGACGGGGCAGGACCCCGCGCAGTGTTATCAGTGCGGCAAGTGTTCGGCGGGCTGCCCGGTCCGACCGTACACCGACTGCGCGCCCAATCGCGTTGTGCGGCTCGTCCAGCTCGGCTTCGACGATCAGGCACTCGAGGCGGCCATGGCCTGGCTCTGCGCCGGATGTATGACGTGTTCCACCCGCTGTCCGAAGGAATTCGACCTGGCGGGATTTATGGACGCTGTCAGGCAGCTCGCGCGCGCTCAAGGCAAAACGGCGGCGGAAAAGGACGTGCAGAAATTCCATGCCGCCTTCCTGCACCAGATCGAGCAGCACGGACGCGCATACGAGATGGGGCTTGTGGCCGAATACAAACTCGCGTCGGGTCACCTGATGCAGGACGTCGATGTCGCGCCCGAAATGTTTCTGAAGGGAAAACTCGCCGTGTTTCCGCACCGCGTCCATAATCCCGCCGTGATGAAGCGCATCTTCATCCGCGCGAAAGAGGAGGGCACACACGAATGACACTCGGATATTATCCCGGCTGCTCGCTGACGGGCACCGCGAAGGAATACGACCGCTCGCTGCGCGAAGTGCTTGCCGCACTCGGCGTCGAGATGGAGGAGATCGACGACTGGTCGTGCTGCGGCGCGTCGTCGGCGCATGCGACAAACCACCTGCTCTCGGTTGCCCTGCCCGCGCGCAATCTCCTGCTTGCGGCGAAACAGAAGATGGACGAGGTGATGGCGCCCTGCGCGGCCTGTTACAACCGCCTCGTCGCAGCCTCGCACGAAATCGCCACACGACCGGGCATGCGCGAAAAGGTCGAGTACGTGCTCGAGGAGCCCTATCACGACGGCGTGCGTGTGCTCAACATCCTGGAACTGTTCGGACGCATCGGCGCCGATGTGGTGAAGGAGAAGGTGACGCTGCCGCTGGACGGACTGAAGGTCGCCTGTTATTACGGCTGCCTGCTCGTGCGTCCCTCGGCGGTGCTGAAGTTCGACGACGCCGAGGCGCCGGTGAGCATGGAAGCCATCGTGGCCGCGACGGGCGCGAAGACGGTTGAGTGGAACTTCAAGACCGAATGCTGCGGCGCCGCGCATTCGATCGCACACACCGGCATCGTGATCGACCTCTCGAAAAAAATCCTCGACGACGCGCGCGCGGCGGGCGCGGATCTGGTGCTCGTGGCCTGCCCGATGTGCCACTCGAATCTCGACATGCGGCAGCGCTCGATGCGCAAACGCGACAGCGCGCATCAGGATCTGCCCGTGCTCTATCTCTCGGAACTCGTCGGACTCGCGCTCGGCATGGAGCATAAAAAGCTCGGGCTCGATCTGCACTTCATCAACCCCGCGCCTGCGCTCGCAAAGGCGTCGAAGAAGGAGGCAGTCGCATGAAAATCGGCGTCTTCATCTGCCACTGCGGCGAGAACATCGGCCGCACCGTCGACTGTCCGTCCGTCGCCGCGCAGTGCGCCACCATACCCGGCGTGGCCGTGTCGGTCGATTACAAATACATGTGTTCGGATCCGGGCCAGAACCTCGTCATCAACGCCATCCGCGAGCATGGACTCGACGGCGTGGTGGTAGGTTCCTGCTCGCCGCACATGCACGAGAAGACCTTCCGCAAGGCCTGCGCGAACGCGGGACTCAATCCGTTCATGTTCGAAATGGCGAACCTCCGCGAACATTGCTCGTGGATACACGACGACATTCCCGTCGCCACGCAGAAGTCGGTCGATCTCGTCCGCATCGCCGTCGAGAAGGTGAAACGTAATCAGCCGCTCGAACCGATCCGTGTGCCCGTGACCAAACGCGCGCTGGTGATCGGCGGCGGCATCTCGGGCATACAGGCGGCGCTCGACATCGCGGGCGCCGGATTCGAAGTGGTGCTTGTCGAGAAAGAACCGTCGATCGGCGGTCACATGAGCCAGCTCTCCGAGACCTTCCCCACGCTCGACTGCTCGCAGTGTATTCTCACGCCGCGCATGGTGGAAGTGTATCAGCACCCGAAGATCAAACTTATGACCTATGCCGAAGTGGAAAAGGTCGAGGGTTTCATCGGCAACTTCTCGGTGACGATCCGCAAGAAAGCGCGCTCGGTGCGCGAGGATCTGTGCACCGGCTGCGGCGATTGCGTGCAGAAATGTCCGATCAAGAAAAAGGCCTACAGCGAATTCGACGAAGGTCTCGCTTTCCGACCCGCCATGTACGTGCCCTTCCCGCAGGCCGTGCCGAACATCCCCGTCATCGATCGCACGGTGTGCACCTACTTCAAGACCGGCAAGTGCCAGGCCTGCGCCAAGGCCTGCGGCCGCGAGGCGGTGGACTTCGAGCAGCAGGACAGCTTTGTCACCGAGGAAGTCGGTTCCATCATCGTCGCCACGGGGTACAAACTGTACAGCATCGACAAAAAACCCGACGATTCGAAGTACAAAGGCTACGGCGAGTACGGCTACGGCTTGTACAAGGACGTGATCGACGGCCTGCAGTTCGAACGCCTTGCGAGCGCTTCGGGTCCGACCGCGGGTGAAATACTTCGTCCGTCGGACAAGAAGGTTCCGAAAAAAATCGTGTTCATCCAGTGCGTCGGTTCGCGCGACGAATCGAAGGGCATCTCGTACTGCAGCAAAATCTGCTGTATGTACACGGCGAAACACGCGATGCTGTACAAACACAAGGTGCATGACGGCGAGGCCTATGTGTTTTACATGGACGTCCGCGCGGGCGGCAAGATGTACGAGGAATTCGTGCGCCGCGCCATCGAGGAAGACCATGTGAAATACGTGCGCGGTCGCGTGTCGCGCGTGTATCAGCAGAACGGCAAATACATCGTGCGCGGCGAAGACACCATCGCGGGCATGGCCGTCGAGATCGAAGCCGACATGGTGGTGCTCGCAACGGCCATGGTGCCGCAGCCCGAATCGGGCAAGCTCGCGCAGACGCTCGGCGTGTCGTACGACAGCCACGGCTACTTTGTGGAAGTGCATCCCAAGCTGCGTCCCGTCGAAAGTTCGACGGGCGGCATCTTCCTGGCGGGCGCCTGCCACTCGCCGCGCGACATTCCCGAGTCGGTCTCCATGGCGTCGGCCGCTGCGGCGAAAGCCCTCGTGCTGTTCGGCGCCGACATGCTCGAGCGCGAGCCGGTTGTTGCGAAGGTCAATGATCACACCTGTGCCGGATGTTTCTACTGCCAGAAGGTCTGCGCCTACAACGCTGTCGAACGCCGCGAGATCCGCGACCGCCAGGGCAACCTGAAAAAAATCGTCGCCTACGTCAACGAGGGGCTGTGTCAGGGATGCGGCACGTGTAATGCGACGTGTCCGTCGAAGTCCGTCGAGCTCATCGGTTTCAACGACGAGCAGATTTGGGCGGAGATTCAGGCGCTCGCATGAGAGAAAGAGAATTCAGAATCCAGAATCCAGAATCCAGAAGTCAGAACATCTACGATGTCGATTGTATCTGAAATGACGATGTACATCTGGACATGCGTATCCCGCATGTTTGCGGATCCAATATTCTGAATTCTGAATTCTGGATTCTGGATTCTCCAAGAAACCGACCACACGAACTATAGAATACCAACAATGTCCGAACCGAACTGGTCTCCAAAAATTGTCGCCTTCGTCTGCAACTGGTGCACCTACACCGGCGCCGACCTCGCGGGCACATCGCGCCTGAAGCAGGAGGCGAACGCGCGGCTCATCCGCGTGCCCTGCACCGGACGCATCGATCCGGTGTTCATCATCAAGGCCTTCGAAAGCGGCGCCGACGGCGTGCTCGTCTCGGGCTGCCATCCCTTCGACTGCCATTACAACACGGGCAATTTCCATGCGCGCCGCAGGTGGACCCTGTTCCGCTCGCTGCTCGATTTTGTCGGGATCGATCCGACGCGGCTGCATTTCTCGTGGGTGTCGGCCTCGGAAGGAAAGAAGTGGGTCGATGTCGTCAATGGTGTGATCGAGGAAGTGCGCCGCCAGGGGCCCTTCGAACAATACAGGATGATCAACTCACAGTTCCAGTTCCCGGCGGAGCTTGCCGTCGCGGAACGGAAGGAGGCAGCGCTCCATGCCTGACGTGAAGGATATCGCACGCGACCTGCTTTCGAGCGGCGCGGTGGAGGCAGTGATCGGGTATGAAGCTGCAGGGCCTCATCACACGCGTCCGTTGATCGCGCGCACCGCGGAGGAAGCGGAGCGCCTCGTCTTTAATCACAGCGCCCTGAATAATCTCGCGGTGTACTTGTCGCGCCAGAAGCGTCCCGGTGCCGGCAAGGTGGCCGTGGTTGCAAAGGGCTGTGACGCGCGCGCCATCGTGATGCTGATACAGGAACAGCAGATCGACCGCGACAGCGTCTTTGTCATCGGCGTGCATTGCGGCGGTGTGACGGAGACGATGGGACAGGACTGGGCGAACTGCGGCGCGGCGGCGAAGTGTATACACTGCACGGTGCAGGCACCCTTTTTTGCCGATGCGGTGGCGGGCGAAGCCGCGGCGTATGACAAGCCGGCCGATACAAAGGGCGCGCGGATAGGCGAGCTGGCGGCGATGTCGGCCGCCGACAGGTTCGCGTACTGGGCGGCCGAGTTCGACCGCTGCATTCGCTGTCACGCCTGCCGGCAGGTGTGTCCGATGTGTTACTGTGAACAATGCATCGCCGACAAGAACATGCCGCAGTGGATCGAGACCAGCGCGTCGCTGCGCGGCAACACCTCGTGGAACATCATCCGCGCCTTCCATCTGGGCGGACGTTGCGTGGGATGCAACGAGTGCGAGCGCGCCTGCCCGGCCGACATACCGCTGTCTCTCCTGAACCGCACGCTGGGCATGACCGCGCGCGCGGAATTCAACTACGTGGCCGGGATGGATCCGGCGTCTCCCACGCTCGTGGGCACGTACAATGCGTCCGACCGTGAAGAGTATATAAAGTGAGCGCCATGGAAAAGTATACAATCACCGCCGACAATCTTCAGGCCTTCGCCGACGGCCTCGTCGCGAAGGGCCACATCGTCATCGGCGAATCGCCAGACGGACGTGAATTCACCGCCGTGCGGAACGGCGAGGCGCTGCGCTTCCGCGCGGGCGAAACACCCACGAAGCTTTCATTCAAATCGCAGGTGTTTCCGAAAACGGAAGCCGTCTTTTACTACAGGAAGTCGGCCGACGATGTGGTGTTGTTCGAGCCGGAGCTCCCCACACACACCACCGTCGTGTTCGGCGCGCGTCCCTGCGACGCGAAGTCGATCGGCACGCTGTCGAAAGTATTCAACTGGGATTACAAGGATGAATACTTCAACACACGCGCCGACAACACGGTGATAGTGGGCATGCCCTGCACGTACCGCGATCAGCATTGTTTCTGCACGTCGGTCGGACTGTCTCCTGTCTCGATGGAGGGCTCAGATATTTTCCTCGAGCCGCAGCAGGGTGGCGGATACGCCGTGCGTGTACTCACACCGAAGGGCGCGTCGTTGCTTGCGCAGTTTCCGGCGCTGTTTGCCGACGGCACCGCGGTGCAAGATCAGCCCGCCGCCGCCGAGGGACCGGAAAAACGCTTCGATGCCGTGGGTGTGCGCGAGTGGATCCGCAACAATTTCGAGAGCGAGACCTGGAAGAGCTTCGGCGAAAATTGTGTCGGGTGCGCGCAGTGTGCGTTCGCCTGTCCCGTCTGCCACTGCTTCGACATTGTGGACGAGTCCGAGGGCTTCCTCGAGGGACGGCGCATGAAGAACTGGGACGCCTGCCAGCACGGTCTGTTCACCAAACACGCCTCCGGTCACAATCCCCGCGACGACCAGGGCAAACGTTACCGCCAGCGCGTCTCGCACAAATTCAGCTACTACCCCGAACGTTTCGGCGAAATCCTCTGCACCGGCTGCGGACGCTGCTCCCGTGGCTGCGCGATGGGGGTGGATATTGCGGAGATTGTTGGTGACATTCACGCGAAGTGTCAGTGACCTCGAAGAATCCAGAATCCAGAATTCAGAATCCAGAATATTGATGCGAGAACCAGCGACAACATTTGAGGATCTGATCGTATGGCAAAAGGCGCATGCGTTTGTCCTCCAAGTGTATCGAATGACGCGTCTATTTCCCAAAGAGGAACTATACGGCCTGAGTTCGCAATTACGCCGTGCATCCTCGTCGATTCCGGCGAACATCGCCGAGGGATTCAAGAAACGTTCGAAAGCGGACAAAGTCCGATATCTCAATATCGCTCAGGGCTCACTGGAAGAATGCCGGTATTTTCTGATTCTCACACGTGATCTCGGGTACAGTGAGATTGCACTTGCAAAGGAACTTCTCGAAGAAACCAGCAAACTCCTCGAATCATACATGTCGACAATACTTCGAAACGACAAATAAACGACCTTCTTCATTACCATTCTGAATTCTGGATTCAGGATTCTGAATTCTCACGTCAGCCGCCATGCCCAACCTCTATACTCCCCATCTCCTCGTCGTAAAAGACATCATTCAGGAAACCCCCGACACCACGACGTTCCGTCTGCAGTTCAAGGATGCGGTGGTGGCGGAGACATTTTCGTTCCGCGCGGGACAGTTCGCCGAGTATTCGGTGTTCGGCGAGGGTGAATGTACGTTCTGTATCGCGTCGTCGCCCACGCGGATGGATTATATAGAATGTTCGTTCAAACAATACGGCCGCGTGACGACGGCCATGCGGCGATTGAATGTGGGCGACGTGATCGGGCTGCGCGGTCCGTACGGGAATTATTTCCCGCTCGAGCAAATGGAGGGGAAAAACGTCGTGTTTATCGCGGGCGGCATCGGACTCGCCCCCGTGCGCTGCATCATCTGGAACGTGCTGGATTTGCGCGACCGTTTCAAGGATGTGACCATCGTCTACGGCGCGCGTTCGGTAAACGATCTTGTATACAAACGCGAACTCGAGGAGTGGGGCGCGATGGCTGGTGTCAAGACGGTGGTGACCGTGGATCCGGGCGGGGAGACGCCCGACTGGAAGGGCGAGGTCGGATTTGTGCCCACCGTAGTCGAGAAACTCGCGCCGTCGGGCGACAACAGTGTTGCTATCATCTGTGGTCCGCCCATCATGATCAAATACACCTTGCCTGTGATGCAGAAGCTCGGATTCACCGACGAAAACATCATCACCACACTCGAGAACCGCATGAAATGCGGCTGCGGGAAATGCGGGCGCTGCAATATCGGCAGCGTGTACGTCTGCAAGGACGGCCCCGTCTTCAACTACACGCAGCTCAAGGAACTTCCGGAAGAGTTCTAGGAAGAGAAGAACACGATCCCGGAACACGCCGGATCCGTTGCCAGCGGGTCCGGCGTTTTTTTTGGAGGAGATTGGAAGTAGGATTTAGGATCTAGGATGTAGGAGATAGAAGCTGGGAGAGCAGGACAGCGGGACAGCGGGACAGCGGGAGAGCGGGACAACAAAGTGGTGTCACACCGAGCTTGTTGAGGTGCGACGGGACAACAGGGGCGCATCGTGGTCTCTCGGTTCCTTATCACCACAATAAGGCGTATCTTCAGACAAAGAAGTAGCCTGTAGCAGTCTGCGCGAGTCGTGCATGTTCGATGGAGGCGGCGTACGAAAGAAGGGACGTGTCATGTACGGTAATCTTAACCGGAGCATGGCCGCGTGTGTGTTGCTGTTCGTCTGCACTGGTGTTGCAACCGCGCAACTCTCGGGCACAAAGACGATCAATCCCTCCGGAAGTGGCACTAACAACTATACTACGTTCGGCGCCGCTATAAATGCCCTGAACGCATCCGGCGTGGGAGGTACGGGTGTCACGTTTCTTGTTTCGGCTGGGGTGACGTTTCGCGAAACACTGCAGCCCATCACAGCGACGGGCACAATCTCGCGACCCATTGTTTTCGAACGCATCGGAACCGGCGCGAATCCCATCGTCGTGCCGGCTACACGCGGAATGCGCAACGGCACACAATTTGGCAACGGCGACGCGGTGATTCAGATCACAGGCGGCGACTACATCACCTTCGATGGCATCGACGCGGCCGACGACACGGTATCGTTCATTAATCACGGCCGCTACGAGTACGGGTATCTGTTGAGGAAGGCCAACGCATCGAACGGGTGCAAACATGTCACGATTCGGAACTGCACGGTCACACTAGCAAAGTCGAACCGGTACGCGACCGGTATCATGATTTCGAACATGGTGCCGACCTCCGTCGCGACAACATCCACCGACACAACAGCGGTCGGTGTCACTGTCGCCAACGAGGATGGGCGGCACGAGTCGATCTCCATTCAGGGCAACACCATTGTTAACGCCCTGGTCGGCATCGGAGCCCGTGGCTACAACCAGGCGGTCGCTCCGTTCAACCGATATGATCACTTTGTGGAGATCGGCACCGTGACGGGCAACACCATCACGGGTTTCGGCTACGGATCCACCACGGCACCGCACGGAATCTATGCGGTGTATCAGGATTCCATGCGCATCGCCTACAACACGATCGACGGTGGTGATGGCGCAACAACAAATTGCTACGGCATACTCGCCACCGGCAGTATCTCCGCGCGTCTGTGGGTGGAAAACAATACCATCACGGTCACAAGCGACGGCACAACATCGAGTCTGATAGGTCTCTCGGTGAATTTCAGCGGCGACGGCAGCCGTATCGACGTGTACGGGAACACCATCTCCGGCTGCAGTTACTCCTCCGCCACATCGGGTGCGCTCTACGGCTTCTTTAACGCGGGAGCTGTCGCGGTACTCGTTGTGGACAGCAATCGCATCACCAACAACAGTCTTGCAGGTACGGGCATGATGTACCTGCTGTATCTCGGCGGCAGCGGCGGTCTGACACATGTGCTTGCCACCAGAAACACCGTCAGCGGAAACAGCAAGACCGGCATCGCCGGAAACCTCTATTGCGTGTACGCGGCTGCCGACACACTGCGCCTGCATCACAACCTGATTGGCTCGAATCTGCACACAGTCGACACAACCGCGGGATACACCTATGGCTACTACAACAATGGATCCCCGATGTTGGAGGAACTCGACAGCAACAGATTCGAGGACCTGAACGGCACGCTGTGTTACGCGGTGTACTCGTCCACCGTATCGAAACCGCGTCGGGTATTTCGTGGTGATACAATTACAGCGTTGCACGGCCGCATTGGTACGAACGGCATCACTCTGCTGAACAGCTCCGTTGCCATAGTCGAGGATTGTCGCATCACCAACTTCACCAATTCGGGTGGTGCCTACGGGCTCTCCTTCAGCGGTGATTCCGCGATCGAGATTCACCGGAACCAGATCAGTAATTTTGATCTCGGTGGCGCCGTCGGTGTGTGGTGGAACTACACATGTAAAAGCATCACCGTCACGCGGAATCTTATACGAGACCTGAACGGGAGTGGCGTTAATTCGTTCGTGCAAGGCATCCGAGGAGAGGGTGGAAACGCCACAATCTCGAACAATATTGTCGCGGAACTCTACGCACCGAACATGTCGCCCTCGTACGTCGGACCTCTGCTTGCCGGAATATCGGTCACCGGCACGCGCGCAGAGCTCCTGTACAACACCGTGTACCTCGACGGATCGTTGAGCGGCGCCAATGCGTCAACAGCCGCGGTGTTTGTGGACGACAGCACGCGGTACACAGCGAAAAACAACATCTTCATCAATCTCGCCGGACATGGAAGCACATCGGGCACCGCCTCGGCATACCGCCGGTATGGCTCAGTGCTGAGCAGTTACGACAGCAGTTCGAACAACAACCTGTATTATGTCGGCACACCTTCATCGACACGCCTGATCTTCACGGACGGGACAAATGGCGACCAAACACTGGCTGCGTTCCGCGCCCGGGTTGCTCCGCGCGACACGCTCTCACTCAGCGGTCTGCCGCCCTTTGTCAACATCAGCACCACGCCGTACGATGTGCATCTCGACACCGTGCGCGTGAACATGTGTGAAAGTGCGGGCATCGCGGTGGCGGGAATCACGTCCGATTACGACGGACAGACGCGGCAGGGCGCCTCGGGGTACGGTGGTACCGGCACTGCGCCCGACATCGGAGCCGATGAAGGGAATTTTAATCGGTCCGACAACGCGGGTCCGGAGATTGTATATAATCCTCTGCCACCCGGCGCGGCAACCTCGACGCGACCCTTTACGCACGTGTCCATCACCGATCCGAGCGGTGTGAGCGGATTGAGCGGTACGCGCCCTCGTGTCTATTTCAAAAAGAGCACCGAGACAAACGCACTGGGCAACAACAACAGTGCGTCCGACGGGTGGAAATGGGTGGAGGCGACGGGAACAAGCTCGCCGTATTCCTTCACGATCGACTATTCGCTGCTTTTCAACGGCACAGGCGTGTCTCTCGGGAATGTGATACAATACTTTGTGGTCGCGCAGGACAGCGCCGCGGTTCCGAACGTCGCCATCAACGCGGGCACATTCGCAAGCGCCCCCGCATCGGTGGCATTAACCACCGCCGCGTTTCCGATAGGAGGCACGCCGCACTCCTACATCATCGCCGACACCATCAGCGGCACGGTGACTATTCCCGGAACATATCCATCGCTCACGGGCAGCTCCGGCTTTTTTGCGGACATGAACAACAAATCCCTCATCGCGGATCTCACCGTGCTTGTACGGGATTCATTGTTCGAGGACGGCGCCGTGGCGCTGAACACCGTGGCACGGACTCCCGCGACGGCCGCCTACACCATCACTATTCGTCCGGACACCGCGCGTGTGCGTGTCATCCACGGGTCGATGTCAGCAAACGCGATGCTGCGTCTCAATGGCGCCGACCATGTATCGTTCGACGGCCGATACGCCAATGGAGGACGGTACCTTCGTCTCGTGAATGCCGCCACGGCGCAGTCCGTGCTTTCGTTCGTGAACGATGCCTCGCGTAATACCGTGCGCAACTGCATTGTGGAGGGCCGCAGCAGCACCGCCGCACTGCTGCACATCGGCGCGGGCACATCCACCGGCAACGACAGCATACTCGTGAGCGAGAATCTATTCCGATCCCATATCTGGAGCGATTCCGCACACGCGGTGTGTATATATGCAGGCGCGTCATCCTCGGCAAAGAATTCCTCGACAATCATTGTGGACAACGAGCTGACGGATTTTTCATACCGGGGCGTGTGGCTTGGTCCCGCGGGGAACGGCGACGATTGGACCATTGCGGGCAACAACTTCTACCGGCCACGCAGTACTGTTGTTGCGGGCGAACTCTCCGCGATTGTTTTGGAAGATGGCGGCATGGGGCACATCGTGCACGACAACAGTATCGGCGGAAGCGATTCGAGCCGGGGCGGTGCACCGCTCGCCTCGTCGACCGCCGTGCGGGGCATTGTGATCGCGGCAGGGAACGATCCCGGCAGGCCTCCCGTGAGTGTGCAGAATAACCATATCGGCAACATCGCTTCCCGCGGCGCTGATTCGTGCATTCTTCTCGGCATCACCGGAGGCAAGGCGGTGGTCGGGACCGTAAGCGGGAATGTGCTCGGCGGTGGATCGAATCCGTGTGATACCATTTCCGTCGGCGCAAACGCGGATCTCCTTTCCATCACATCGAACGACACTGTTTTTGTCGAGAACAATATCGTGGGTCATGCGGTGTATACTGTTGGAGGCGACGCGCGGCTTACGGGTATCGCGGTGAGCGGATCAGGCGTGCTGCAGGTAAACGGAAATACCATTTCCGACCTCGAATCGAATACAAGCGGATTGAGTGTCACTTCCTCCTCGCAGCCACTCGCGGGCATGCGCATCCGGGGGGATGCCGTTCTGCGTATCGAAAAAAATACCGTACGCACGATACACAACAGCAGCACCACATCCGCGCCGAGAGGCGCATACGGGCTTGTCGTCACGGGTGCACGAACGGGCAGTATCATACGCGGCAATCGCGTATACGATGTCGGCAGCGACAATCAGTACTCCGGCGTCAATGCACCTTCGGTGACGGGTATACAGATTCTCGGAGGACGCGGGCAGTATGCCAACAATCAGGTGACACTCGGCGAGGGTTTCGGATACGACACACGATTCAGGGGCATCGATCACGCATCAGATTCCCTGTGTGTGTTTCTCCATAATACCGTTGTGATCACGGGCGCAGCCGGCGGGGCGGCGACACAAGCGACACACGCGTTCCTGCGCAGTGGCAGCGGCACCACGCGGCTGCGTAACAACGTCTTCATCAATGGCCGGCAGTCGAGCGGCTGGCTCGACTACCATTATGCGATAGGCACGGCTCAGACGTCGGGATGGATGGGCAACGCCTGGGTTCCGGCGCTGACGTCGAACCATCAATTCCTTGCAGCGCGCGACACCACACGCCTTGCGGACTGGGCGGGCACTCCGCTCGCATCACACGCCTGGAAAACAGCAGTCGAAAACAACGACGTGGCGACATTGACCGCTTCGGTGGGAAGTCCGAGTTCGACATCGCAGATTTCCGTGACGGATCTGTTCCCGGCAGTCACTACGGGCAATCTCGCAGTGGACACAACGCGATGGACGTGCTGGTTCCTGAACGGAAATGGAATTGCGGGAGTGGAATCCGATACGCTCGATGCGGATATCGACGGGCACTGCACACGGCTGCGCACGCGCGGATACGGAACCGATCTCGGTTCCGATGAATTCGGGACTTCGGTTACACCACCCATGCTGCGGCAGGAGGGACTGCTTGGAACCGGACAGATGACGACGTACACGCTGGGCGGCCGGACGATGCTGGAACTCCTCTGGGGTTCAAGCGGCACAGTGCCCGACTCCCTCCACGCGCGCGTACGCACCGGCACAACACCTCCCGCGGTGACGCAGGGTGCGCACGCTTCCGCGTACTGGAGCATCGATGCGTGGGGGGGAAGCGGCTACACATACGAGCTGGTGCTGCATTATACACCCGCCATGCTCGGTTCGATTGCCGCCGAGGCCGACGCGCGGCTGGCCCGGCGTTCGGGCGGTGTATGGACACACCATGCCGCATCCACCATCGACACTGTTGCGCGGACAGTGCGCCAGGGCGGCATGACGGCGTTCTCGGACTTCACATTGAGTGACAATACCAGTCCGTTGCCCGTCGAACTTGAATATCTTCGCGCGCGATTCAGCGCGGGGCGTGTGTCGCTGTCGTGGAGCACTCTCAGCGAACTGAATGCACTGCGCTACGATGTCGAGCGCCGAAGCACCGGCGGTTGGATGTATATCGGGACCGTACCGGCGAGCGGATCGTCGGACATCCGCAACAATTACGTATTCGAGGATACCCAGCTACCGCCCGCGGAGGAGTATGTGTACCGCCTTCGTATGGTGGACCGCGACGGGACTTTCGAGTATTCGTCCGAAGTGCGCGTCGCAGTTGCCTCGGCCGGTTTCCGCTTGTACGCGGTGTATCCGAATCCCTTTCACGAACGCACCACCATTACCTTTGCGCTTCCCGTGGAGGAGCATGTTGCGGTGCGTCTGTATGATGCCGCTGGGCGTGGAGTACTCACCGTGTACGAGGGGCTGCTTTCTGCTGGCACGCACAGTTTTCCGGTGTCTCCCGGCAGACTGCCGGCTGGTGTGTATCGATGCAGCGTCGAAACGCCGAGCGCGCGGCGCACGGGTCTGCTGCTGAAAGTGAAGTAATACCACGTTGGAGGCGCACTACGTGCGCGTGAACAACCGTCATCATCCCGTGCAAATGACACAGGGTATTTGCGCCGTGTCGTGTATATTGCTCCGCAAGAACACGCGTACCGCAGACACCCCGCCATGCCAAAAAACACTCCCCGCTACGTCAAGGAAAACATCCTCCGCCGCCACCGTCGGCAATCAGAAAAAAAGAAGGAGCCGCCTGTTATTGCTCAATCAGGAGTGATTCCATACCGCGTGGGTGCCGCGGGGATCGAGCTGCTGCTTGTGACAAGCCGGAATGGCCGTCGATGGATTTTTCCGAAGGGCATCGTGGAAACAGGTCTGCATCCGCGGGACTCGGCCGCGAAGGAAGCGTGGGAGGAGGCGGGTGTGCTCGGTGCCGTGACCGAAGAGGCGCTCGGCAGCTACAGCTTCGAGAAGTGGGGCGGTATCTGTCACGTCGACATGTACGCACTATTGGTGCAGGGCGTGGCCGAGGAGTACGACGAACGCGCGATACGGCAGCGCCGCTGGGTATCGCTCGATGAGGCGCGCGCCTCCATCGCCGAACGCGGACTGCTGGATCTGCTGGAAGTATTCGCAGAACAGATACGCGAACTGCATCACGAATAGGTTGAGAAAAGGATCCGGTCGTTGCCTGAGCGAACGATGCACGAAGTGTTGTCCAAACTCGCCGTACTGATACGGCTCTAGAGACATGGACGCCTCTGCACACAGCGTTACATTGGCCGACATTCAGGCCGCCGCCGCGCGTATCGCGCCGTATGCTCATCACACGCCGGTACTCACGTGTGCGTCGCTCGATGCGCGTACGGGTGCGTCGCTGTATTTCAAGTGCGAGAATTTTCAGAAGGCGGGCGCCTTCAAATTTCGCGGCGCGACCAACGTCGTCTTTCAACTGCGCGACGAGGAGGCGGCTCGCGGTGTCGTGACGCATTCCAGCGGCAATCATGCGGGCGCACTGGCTCTTGCTGCGCGGCTGCGCGGCATCACGGCCCGCATCGTCATGCCGTCGAACGCACCCGCGGTGAAAAAGGCGGCGACTGCCGGGTACGGCGCGCGCATCACGTATTGTATACCCACGCTCGCCGCGCGCGAGGCGGCCACGGCCGCTCTGATCGACGAACATCACTGCGTGCTCGTCCATCCCTACGACGACACCCGCATCATTGCGGGACAGGGCACCGCGGCCCTGGAACTGCTGGCGGACGCACCGGAACTCGACATCGTCATTGCACCTGTGGGCGGCGGTGGATTGCTCGCAGGCACGGCGCTCGCAGTGACAGAGGTGAATCCGCGCACCCGCGTATTCGGCGCCGAACCCGCCGCGGCCGATGACGCCTGCAGATCGCTCGCGGCAGGCCACATCATTCCCTCCAACAATCCCGTGACCGTTGCCGACGGTCTGCTCACCTCTCTTGGCGAGCGGACTTTCCCGATCATCCTCGACCGCGTCGAACAGATACTGACAGTGGACGAGGCATCAATTCTCGAAGCGATGCAACTGATACTTCAACGTATGAAAATAGTCGTGGAACCCTCGGCGGCTGTACCACTGGCCGCCGTGTTTTCTCATCCCGACCAATTCGCGGGGAAGCGGGTGGGGGTGGTTTTGTCGGGGGGAAATGTTGAACTAGGAGCTGGGAGATAGGAGCGAGGATCTAGGAGCGAGGATCTAGGAATTAGGATCTAGGAGGTTGGAGTAAGGAGTAGGTAGTTGCTTGGATCATAGAGCACGCTTCAAGACATTTAAATGCTGTTTTCTTTCCAGCACCGGATTCCACACTCCTAGATCCTAATTCCTTACTCCAACCTCCTAGCTCCTAATTCCTAACTCCTAGCTCCTTCCTACTCCAATGGCTGACGAAATATCGCGGAGCGGAATCGGCGACGGCGAGATCGTGCTGCGGCCGTACGAGCCGTCGGACGCGTGGGACCTCTTCGAGGCGGCGCGCGAGTCGATACAGGATATGCGCCCATGGATGCCGTGGTGCCACGAGCATTATGCGCTGGCCGACAGCGAGCAGTACATCGAGCGCACGATGCGCGATTGGCACATGGCTCTCGAGTACTCGTTCTGCATCCGCTCCTCCGTGGACGGCACATTTCTCGGCGGCTGCGGCATCAACCGGATCGACGCCATGTATCAGACCGGCAATCTGGGGTATTGGGTGCGCAGTACACGGACCTGCAGAGGCATAGCAACACGCGCCACATCCCTTCTTGCACGCTGGGCCTTCGATACGATACCGCTCCGGCGCATCGAAATCATCTGTGGTGTCGGGAATCGTCCCTCGCAACAAGTGGCGGTTCATGTCGGCGCAGTGGAGGAGGGCCGGCTGCGCGCGCGACTGCTTGTGAACGGAGTGCCGCATGATGCCGTGTTGTATTCACTGCTTACCGATATCTGAATTTGGGTATTGCTGAAGGAGCGAGTATCTAGGAGGTAGGATCTAGAATAATGAGTGGAGATGGAACTCGATGGCGCCTAAGGCGCCGAGCAAGGGCACAGAATACATGCTGTTTTTCTCCTAGATACTAGCTCCTAACTCCTCGCTCCTACACCCCATCTCTTTCCACCGACACAACAGCGCCATGTATTCCTACAAAGCGATCTTTCTCGATGCCGACGACACGCTCCTCGATTATCCCGCAGCGGAGCGCGCGGCATTGATGGACTGTGTGCGCGCCTTTACGCTGCAGGGTGACGAGGAAGCGGTGCTCGCGGCCTATCGCGCGCACAACGCGGCGATGTGGCGCGCGCATGAACGCGGGGAGGTGGACAAGGCCACGTTGAAGGTGGAACGGTTCCGTCGCCTTGCCGACGAGGTCGGTTGGAGCAGCGACGGCCTGCCCGCGCTGATGAGCGCCAGGTACCTCACCACACTGTCGCGGCAGAGTCAGCTCCTCGACGGCGCGCTCGATCTTGTGCGGCGTCTCGCGGCCGTGTATCCGCTTGTGCTCGTGACCAACGGCATCGCATCGGTGCAGCGCGGACGGCTGTCGGACTCGCCCATCACGCCGTATTTCAGCGACATCGTTATTTCGGAAGAAGCAGGCGCCGCAAAACCGGATCCGCGTATCTTTTATTCCGTCCTCGCAAAACACGGCATCACGGCCCGCGACGTGCTTCTGATCGGCGACAGCACCAGCAGCGACATGCCCGCCGCACGCAACGCCGGTATGGATTTCTGCTGGTACAATCCTGCAGGCCTCTCCGTGCCGGAAGGATACACACCCGTTTTCATCGCGCACACCCTCCCCGAAATCACCACATGGCTCCTCGCCACCGATGCCTAATCATGTCCCGCAATCCCGTGATCGTGTGTTGCGCGAAAAAAACAGCTCACAGGAGGAACGGAGGAAAGGAGGTTTTTTCTTGCGGCCTTCGGCCGCTGTCCCGGTGTCCCGGGATCGTGTGTTGCGCGAAGAAAAAAGGCGCACAGGAGGAACGGAGGAAACGGAGGTATTTTCTTGCGGCCTTCGGCCGCTGTCCCGCTGTCCCGCTGTCCCGCTGTCCCACTCACAATGAGGTAGCCACACATGTCGACCATCGTGATAACCGGCGCGTCACGCGGGATCGGAAGGGCTCTTGCCCGCGAGTACGCACAGCACGGCGCGGCCGTGGTACTGCTTGCGCGGGATGTGGATGCCATACGCACGCTTGCCCATGAAATCAAGGCCGCGGGAGGCACGGCGTATTACCAGCGCTGCGACGTGCGCGACCGCGAACAGATGCGGGCGGCCGCGGTGTACTCGAAAAAATGCCTCGGGCATGTGGAGCTTGTGATACTCAACGCGGGCATCGGTGTTCCGGCGTGGATGGAAGATTTCGACAGCGCGGAGTTCCGCGATGTGATGGACGTCAATGTGCAGGGCCTCGCGCACGGACTCGAAAGTTTTGTCCCGCTGTTGCGCTCGCAGGGCGGCGGCATCATCGCGGGAGTGTCGAGTCTGGCCGACGCGCGCGGATATCCGGGTTCGGCCGCGTACTGTGCGAGCAAGGCCGCGGCGAGCGCCCTGCTCGAATCCGCCCGCGTGGAGCTTCGCCCGAAGGGCATTCGTATCGTGACCATCCGTCCCGGCTTTGTGCGCACCGACATGACGGCGCGCAATGAATTCCACATGCCTTTCCTGCTGGAACCCGCACGTGCTGCGCGTATCATACGCCGGCGTATCGAGAGAAGACGACGTGTTGTACAATTCCCCTGGCCTATCGTGTGGGCTACCCGTTTTGTCCGTCACGTGCCGAACTGGCTCTTTGATATGGCGATGCGGAGTGCGAGAAAGGGTGAAGGGGTGAAGGCGGTGAAGGCGGTTCTTGGCGGAAGGGGCTGGTGTTGTGCTCTGATTTCAATGCCGGTCCTCGTATCTTGCATGACTCTCTTCGGCACACCCCACCCCCATATATCAAACAGAGGATTGAGCCACATGAAACGCACCATCGTAGCGATGCCGGGCGACGGCATCGGCAAAGTTGTCCTTCCCGAAGCGATACGCGTGCTTGATGCAGCGGGCTTCGACGCCGAATACGTCAACGGCGATATCGGCTGGGACTTCTGGTGTTCCGAAGGGAACGCGCTTCCGCAGCGCACCATCGATCTTCTGGCCGAACACAAGATCGGCCTCTTTGGCGCCATCACGTCGAAACCCAAGGACAAGGCCGCCGCGGAACTCGCGCCGGAACTGCACGGCAAGGGCTTTGTGTACTACAGCCCCATCGTCACGATGCGGCAGCATTTCGACCTCGACATCTGCCTGCGTCCCTGCAAGAGCTTTCCGGGCAATCCGCTGAACTTCATCCGCAAATCCGCCGCGGGCGGATTTGAAGAACCCGTCGTCGACACGGCGATCTTCCGTCAGAATACCGAATGCCTCTACGCAGGCGTCGAATGGACAAATCCGCCCGCCGATGTACGCGCGGCGTTCGAAACACATCCGCGCATGAAGGCCTTCAAAAACGTGCCCGGCGAGGATCTGGCAATATCGACGCGCATCTTCACGCGCAATGCCTGCCGCCGCATCGTGCGCGCCGCCTTCGAACACGCGAAGCAGTACGGCTACAAAAACGTGACCGTGTGTGAAAAGCCGAACGTGATCCGCGAGACCTCGGGCATGATGGAGGCCGAGGCCGCCATCATCGCGAAGGAATATCCCGGCATCGCGCTGTGGAGCACCAACATCGACGCACAGATGATGTGGCTGACAAAAAATCCCGAAGACTACGGTGTCATCGTCGCGGGCAACATGTTCGGCGATATCGTCTCCGACGGCTTCGCGGGACTCATCGGCGGACTCGGCTTTGCCTGCAGCGCCAACATCGGCCGTGAGGTTGCCGTGTTCGAACCGACGCACGGTTCGGCGCCCAAGTACGAAAAGCTCGATCCGTCAATCGTCAATCCGATCGCCATGATCATGAGCGCATGTATGATGCTCGATCACCTCGGCGAAACAGCCATGTCCGCGCGCATCACCAAGGCCATCGCCGACGTCGTCGCCGAGGGCAAGGTCCGCACCTACGACATGCTTAAACTCACTGGCGGCGCCGGCGTGTTCGCCAAGGGCGCTGCAACGACACAGCAGATGACGGACGCGATTATCGCGAAGCTCGGGTAAATCCCTCACGCTCCAACGTTTCAACGAAGGGCCGGTTCGCCGGCCCTTTTTTTACGTGCCACGTTACACGTATCCACGTGACACGTTGTTGTTGAAAGTAGCAAGGTGGAAAAGTAGGAAGGTAGCAAAGTAGCAAAGTAGCAAAGTAAAAGAACGCGGCTCGCAGCGTTCTACTTTGCTACTTTGCCACTTTGTTACAGCACGTGGATACGTGTTACGTGGCAACGTGTAACGTGTATCAGTTGGTTGCTCTTTCCATTCATCGGGATTCGCTGTACCTTCGGGAATCTGGTTCCGATTCGTTCGCCCCGCCATATAGGATCCCGCCATGCACCAGATCTCCCCTCGTCGCGCGGTTTTCCACCTTGCACTGTTTGTTCTGCTCGGCGCCGCCACTGCCGCAGCGCCCTTGTCGTTTGTGCCGCAGCGCCTCGTGCAACCCGATGGCTCCGTGCTGCTCTGTTATGCGAGCGGCGACGAACATTACAACTGGTTACACGATAAAAACGGCTACACGATCATTCAGGACGAAATGTCCGGCTGGTACACCTACGCGCTCAAACGTGATGGCCGACTCGTGCCGAGCGGCGCCGTGGCGGGTGTGCAGGATCCGGCCGTGCTCGGTGTGGAACCCTGGTTGAAATTTGACGCGTCGCGTATGAACGGCATCGCCGGCTTCGCAAAACGAGGCGGCGATACTCCCATTATCGCAGCGCCGACCAAGGGCCGGCTCAACAACATCGTCGTCTTTATACGATTCAGCGACGAGCAGGAATGGAAGGACTCGATCGAGTACTACAACGCGCAGTACAACAAACCCGCCGCGAACTCGATGCGCGCCTACTTCGAGGAAGTGTCGTACGGGCAGCTCACCGTAAGCACGACATTTTATCCCGTGCCGACCGGTGCGACGGTGCTGTCGTATCAGGACTCGCTTCCGCGCGCGCGCTACATGCCGTATAACGCCACAACGAATCCCACCGGCTACACTAATGCCGGCGCGCTCGAACAAAATCTTGTCGGCGGCGCCATGAAATACATCGCGTCGCAGATCCCCGATACACTGGCGGTGGACGGTGACAAGGACGGTTTCATCGACAACGTCTCCTTCATCATCTCCGGCACACCCACCGCGTGGGCCACGCTGTTGTGGCCGCATGCGACGAGTTACGGCGGACCGGCCATCACCATCAACGGCGCGCGGCTGCGCACCTACAATCTTCTGCTGCAATCGTTCTATGCCAATTACGCGGGCGTGAGCGTGGTGTGCCACGAGATGTTCCATTCCCTCGGCGGCCCCGACTTGTACCATTACAACCACGACGGTTTGCAGCCGGCGGGTTCATGGGATCTCATGGAGGCGAACGCGAATCCACCGCAGCACATGACCGCCTACATGAAGTGGAAGTACGGGAAGTGGATCGCTTCCATCCCCGAAATCCGCACACCGGGCACCTATACCGTCTCGCCGCTGACATCACCGACAAACAATTGCTACAAGATTCCATCCCCCTATTCCACCACCGAATATTTTGTCGTCGAATACCGCCGGAAGGGCGGACTGTTCGAGGCCGCGATTCCGGGGACCGGACTGCTTGTGTACCGCATCAACACCGTGTACCGCGGCAATGCGAGCGGACCCCCCGACGAGCTGTACATCTACCGTCCGGGTGGCACACTGAAGGCCAACGGACAGCCCGCGCAGGCCTTCTACAGTGCGACCGCGGGACGCACGGCCATCAACGACATCACCAGTCCGTCGAGTTTTCTCACCAACGGCAACCGGGGCGGGTTAAATCTGTTCAACGTCGGCACACCCGGCGGGACGATATCCTTCGACGTCGGCCTCGACACACTGTTGGTGCAGATCACCTCGCCCGTCGCGGGCAGCCAGCTCGTGGCAGGCGCGAAGAAAAAAATCGGCTGGTTGAGTTTCGGCATGCAGCGCACTTTGCGCGTCGAATACTCGACAAACAAGGGCGTCACATGGAGCACCATCGACGGCGCCGCGCGCAACGCGTTGTACTGGACCGTGCCCGACACTCCCTCGCGGTTCTGCCGCATGCGCATCACCGACGCCGCGAATCCCTCGGTGCGCGACAGTTGCAGCTTCGCCATCTGTCCGCCCTTCTATCCCATCCAGTTCAATTACGACGTGACCGACACGACCAAGGCGCGCGACAACACCGGCATCGTGTTCCTCAACGGGCAGTTCTGGACTTCGCGCGCAAGCAGCGACGCCCTCATGAACTGGACGCGCGACGGCGACATGGTGGGCGAGTTCTACATCAGCGGGGCGGTGGGCATCAAGTCGATGGCGTTCGACGGCAGCACCGTGTACGCCGCGACCGGATCCGACCGTCTGCCCAAAATACACCCGATCACGCGCAACCGTTTCGGGCAGATCATGGCGCCGGTGCGCGCGGACTTTATCAGTTACGATCCTACCGCCGACGCGGGCAAGGGCGGGCTGTGGATCGGCACGCAGGGCAGCGATCTCGTGCTTATTTCGTTGCAAGGCACGGAACTGCGGCGCATCGATTCGGCCGTGCACGGCATCGACAACATCATCGGTATCGCCTGCGACGCCTTCAGCACCGGTGATCCCTATCTCTGGGTGTTCAGCAAGGGGAGCGGACCCGGTCAGCCGCAGTACCTGCATCGACTCAGCGCACTCGACGGCCGTCACAGCGGCGTGTTCCACGACGTGCTACAGGACATCGGGCATACATCGGTGGACGGACTCGCGGGCGGACTTTGCATAGCGGTCGATGTTGTCACGGGAACGCGTTCATTATGCGGCACCCTGCTCGGCACACCCAACCGGCTCTTCGGCTATGAACTGCCTCAGGCAGGATCGGCGCTGCTCTTCGAGGAGAATTTCCCGTATCCGCCGGGCGGCAGCGTGTCGCTGCACGGCTGGACGGCGCTGTTCGGCGGCGGCGCGCCGTCGATCACAATATCGGACGAAGGACTCTTTTATCCATCCTATATCGGCTCGAACATCGGTCGGGCCGCGCAGATCACCGGCAATTCAGGTCCCGCGCAGGGCGCCGCGCACAGTTTCAGCTCCGTCACCGACGGCAGCGTGTACATGGCCGCTATGCTGCGGGTGACATCCGCCGATAACAGCTCACGGAGTGTCCTTGCGCTGGATGCCACACCCGAGAGTGTGGGTCTTCCCGTGCAGGTTTTTGTAGCGGAAAGCGGAGGAAAGCTGTCGTTTGGTGCGGGCCTGCCTTACCCCGACGCGTCGCCGCAGATCCGCAGCGGATACACCTTCGAGAAGGACAGCACCTACCTCATCGTCGTAAAAACGAGCGTCGGACCCGATGACGCCGACACACTGGCGATGTGGGTGAATCCTCCCGTCGGGCCCTTCGAACCCGAGCCCGATCTGATACAGATTCTGCCCCGTGTGGCGCCGCTCGAAATCGGCGCGGTGAAACTTCTGGCTCTGGACCGCGGCGTGTCGGGCGCAACCGCCGACGGCATCCGCATCGCCACACGCTGGGACGAGGCCGTGCGACGGCGCGTCGAGCGATTCTCGCGCGCCGTGGTGGTGATCGATGCCACCGATGAAAAGTCCGCGCCATTCAAGGAACTGGGCATCAACGACAGCACAGTGGACGCGCTGTACCGTTCCGCATTTCAACCCTCGGGCGAGTGGGACATGCAGGTGTACGGCACGCCGAAACTCGAGTACCTGCTGCTCCATCGTTTTGTGGTGATACACGGCGATCATTGTGCCACGCAGGTGCCGCATGCCGTATCACGTATCGAGATCACCGATGTGCTGGAGGAATACATGGATGCGGGCGGCACGCTTCTCGTAAGCGGCTGGCGCGCGCTGCCTTCCTTCGACTGGGGCAAACCTTTCCCGCGCGCGTTTGCGCAGGGAACCTTTGCGCGCGAGTATCTCGGACTCGCGGGCATCGACGAATCCGTGGCCGACACGGGCGACTTTGTGCGCGCCGACGGGCGTGCGCCATTCACGGCCGTATCGGTCGACACCGGAAAAATATCGCCGGCACCGTATAACGGCCGCCTGACGCAGATCACCACGATGACCGGCGTTCCCGTCAACACCAGCATCCTGTACACCTACGCCAACGATCCGGCGAGTGCTTTTCCCGCGTACCGCGGGGCGGCTGTGGGGCTCCGCCATGTCACACCGGCCTCCGCTGCCTACGTGCTCGGCTTCCCGCTGTACTTCCTGAAGGAGACCGACGCGGCGCGTCTTGCGTACGAGATTTTGCAGGACGCAGGGGTCTCGCGTGTGCCGCTCGATGTCGCTCCCGTTCGGGCTGCACCCAGTACCGCATATCTCGGACCCAATTATCCGAATCCCGTCGCGGGACACACCACGCTTCCGTACGCACTTGCCACACGATCGACCGTACGTCTGGCCGTGTATGATCTGCATGGACGGCTCGTGACGACGCTCGACGAGCGCACAGCCGAGGCGGGCACCTATCTCGCACATTGGCGTGCGAATGTTCCCTCTGGCATGTATCTCGCCGTGCTCGATGTTGTACCCAGCGACGGCACCACGCCACAGCGGTCGCAGCGCCTCATTCCCGTGCGCCGTTAGCAGGGCATTAAACTTTTTCCCGTCGTGCCGGATCAAAGGGACGAATCGAATACATCATCCTACACCATTTCGAGGACTCCCATGCGACACATCCGATTTTCCGCGTTTTTTGCCGTGAACGCCCTGGCGATGCTTCTGATAACGGGCTGTTCAAAGGACGATCCGGTTGATGCCAACGAAAACGAGGAAGCGCTGTTCCTGAGCTATGGCGCCGGGAACGAGACCGACACAAAGGACGCCTTTGTCACGGATATGGAGGCGTTGGACGAGACACAGGAGTTAAAGGCGCTGATCAGCGGTTTGCGGAAATCAACCGCCGCTCCCGTGACACCGATCCGCTGGGGCCGCCGCATCGATTCCGTGCGCCGCGTGCTGCTGCGTCCCATCGTGAAGCAGGGCGACACCATCGCCATCGCCACCGTGCAAACCACGTTCAACGGGCGCTTCATCGTGCAGGCACTTTCGGGCGTTGATACCGTCGTGATTCAAAAGCCGTACACGGAGATCGTGTCGCGCAGTCTGCGTTTCGAGCGTATCGCCCACACCAATCGTCCGCGTTTGAACTGGCGTCTCGATGCAATCAACGTGCTTTCCGGCGGGACAGGCGATCCATTGATGCCCACCATCCGCAATATTGCAATCCAGCAGGTGGACGTTGTGCTGCCCAACGAGACTCTCACCGTCACGGATCCCACGACGTACTTCATGCAGTTCAACCGCCGCTGGCTGCGCGGCCTTCCCGTGCTGAACAACCTGCAGGTGACGCTGCGAGTGACGGTGTTGAGTGAAAAATCCGAAGCCGATATCGTCACGTTACACAAACTCCCGGGCGCCTTCGGGCTGCACCATACACCTCTGACGATGGTGTCCGAGACGCAGAGCGGTTCGAAATACCTGCGCGTCTTCGAACATACCTGGACCATCAGCGGCAGCGCAAAGAAATACGCGAATCTTATGGTCTCCGCCACCACAAAAGAATCGCTGTACGACAACGCCACAACGAACTTCTCGAGCGTCGTGTGGGGGATTCCGTACAAGCATTCGAATTGATTTGCGAGGAGCTAGGTCTAGGTCTAGGAGCTAGGATCTAGGAGCTAGGATCTAGTTCGGCTCCTCCCGAAAACGGTCCGAGACGAATCCGTGTGTTGTATCACTGCATTCCATGATACAACACACGGAGTTTCGTATCCACGCTGAGCGAACGACTACTTTACCCCTTTACCCCTTTACCCCTTTACGCCTTTACCCCTTTACCCCTTTACGCCTTTACCCCTTTACCCCTTTACGCCTTTCCCCCTTTACGCCTTTACCCCTTTACCCCTTTACGCCCTTTACGCCTTTACCGCCGATCGCCCGCCTCGTCAACGCAGCAGCAGAAGTTGTCGAACGATGCTGCCCGCGTTTGTTTCGAGTACGACAAGGTACGAGCCGCTCGCGAGCGCCTGCGCGTCGAAGTACAGACGGTGTTCACCCGCGGGATATTCCGCGTCGATGAGTTTTGCGACGACTCGTCCCAGCGCATCGACGACCGCAAGACCGACGCGTGAGTCGGAGGGGAGGGTGAAGAAAAACGTCGTGCCGGGGTTGGAAGGATTCGGACGAATGGACAGATCGGGGAGGACAAGACTGCGTACGCCGTTGGGTGTCCGGCATGATGGATTGATGCAAATGCGTCCGTCGAGATTGATCGTCGGTGGCACACCGGGCGACGGGCCCTGCGGATTCCAGACAACCGTATCCCATTCCACGGCCGTGCAACCGGTGTCGGAAGTGACCGCGGCAAATTCCAGCGTGAAGAGGCGTCCCATCTGCTGCAGCGGTGCGGCGGACCGTATCGACACCCGCACGAGGCCCGCGGAAGGCGTGGTGTACACGAGTAACGCGCCCGCGTCCCACACGCTGCGCAACAGCGTGGCGCCCACAGGGCGCACGATCGAGGCATCGTAGCGGATGTCCGCGTCGAAGCCGCGCGCCTGCACATCCATCACTTGTGTCGTGAGAAACACCTCGACATCACCCCTGCCGCCAGGATGCAGCATCAGCGTTTGAATTCGATGCGGGAACACTCCCTGACCGAGCTGCACGATCCACGGAGTGATTTTTCCCTCGCCAGTGAGAGGCACAACGATCTGCGTGCCGCACGTTTCCGTGAGTACAAGCGTGCCGCTTACGGAGCCGGCCGCGGTCGGAGCAAAGCGCAGCAGCAGGCGCAGCGAATCGCCCGCGCGCACAGTGGCGGGCAATGACGGCGCGGCGACAAAGGCGAAGGCCGGATGCGAGATGGCCGCTGCGCGCAGCACGTACGGCACTGTTCCCGTATTACGAATCGTCACGGCGAGATCGTTGGCCGCGCCCACCTGCGTGCCGGGGAAGTCGAGCGCGGCGGGCAGGGCCTGCGCCACGGGAAGGACAAGGTCGAGGAACAGCGTGTCGACTATCCGTTCTCCGATCGACGAGTTGATCTCGAGCACGGCGCGGCGCAATCCCGCACCGGTGCCGATGAAACGGATGGGAATTGCGATGCTGTCGCCCGGGCCGACAACCATCGGCAGGGGATTGACCGGGAAGGTGAATTCGCCGCTGCCGTCGAGTTCGCGCAGTGTCGCGGACGTGAGCGACAGCGGCGCGCCCGACGGATGATTGTTGCGCACACGCACAAGACGGTCGACACGCACCGTGTCGCACGCCGGATATATGCCGAGGTTTTCCGCTCGCGCGGTGGGGAGTGACACCGTCACGTTGTCGACACGGTGTTCGTTGAAGCTGAATCCGCTCGAGGCCGTAAAACCGAACCAACCGCGATACGGGACAAAACCCGTCTGTGAATACACCAGCGCGTCCACGCCGTCGATGGATACACGCAGAGCGCCGGCGGCGAAACTCACGGACATGGTATGCCAGCCGCCGTTTTTTAATGTGCCGCGCGGGAGCTGCGCCGCACGCACGTGATTGGCGGTGGAGAGCGCAATCAGCGCCACATGCTCTTCACCCTGGTCGTTCTCCGAGGCGTTTTCGTAGGTGTCGAACTCGATGCCCAGTCCATTGCTCCCGTTGAAGTTGAGCTGTCCGCCGCCGCTTTCGGGGTATGCCGTCTCGCGCGCAAACGCAAACACGATGCCGTCGGCGCCAAGATTGTTCTGCGTGGTGCGCACGCCGAAATATGCGTCGAAGCGTGCGTCGAAATATTCGATGTCACGCTCCCGCATCAAGTACAGGCGCCCTGTCTGTGCCGCCACAAAAGGCGTCAGCAGCGCATTGCCCGCGAGAGTGTCGAAACCGCTGTTGCGCCCCAGTGTGTAGTGCGCGCGTGTTGGACGCGTGAAATCGTCGTTCCACACGGTCTCGCGCCAGTTGAGGGAGATCTGTGCTGTGGCGGTGACGGAGAGCAGGAGAATCCAGAATCCGGAAGTCAGCATCCAGGATGAAGCGGGGAACAGCGAACGGGATGGCGGAGGAGGAGCCGGGGTCCGTATTGTTCCGTGTGATTCGCGGGAATTTCTCGTTGCAACCATGGTATCACTCCCGCCCTTATTCGATGATGGCTTCGAGCACGGCGGCCGTGTCGGACAGATCCGCGAACAGATAGTCGGGATTGTGCGGGGCGAGGTCGGCCTCCGACGATTTCCCGGTGGCGACGGCGATGGTGCGCACGTTGAGGTGGCGGCCGCAGGAAATGTCGTGCGGCGTGTCGCCGACAATCACGACCTCCTTCTCGCGAAAGACGTAGCCCGTGCGATGATACGCGCGTTCTATCGCGATGGAGGGCAGATCCTGGCGGTGGTAGGCGTCGCTGCCGAAGGCGCCGAAAGTGAAATACGACCCGAGTCCGGCGGGACCGAGTTTGATACGCGCGCCGCGTATCACATTTCCTGTGAGCAGTCCGATGGTGGTGACCGTCTCCTCGTTCAGTGTATCGAGCAGTTCGCGTACGCCGGGGAACACGGTCAACGATTCCGGTGTGACACGTTTTTCGAGCATGTCGAGGAACAGCTCGAGCGTTTCATCCTGGCGCTGCTGGATAAGTTCCTCGTCGACACCCGAGGCGACGAGGATTTCACGGTAGATCTGCGTGTCGGTCTTGCCCGCAAAGTCGTGCTCGCGCGCGACGGTGCGTTGGCCGAACACGGTGTCGACCGCTTCGGCGAAGGTCTGTTTGGCGACGCCGTTGGTGCTGAGCAGCGTGCCGTCGATGTCGAAGAGTACGAGGCGCAGATGGCCGCGGGTGTTATGTTTTGTCATTGTCGGGAACGGCGAGAGTGAGGAAGAGGTCCGAGATTCGTGGGAAATGCAGTCCGAGCCGCGCGTACAAGATGCCGCCGAGCGACACGACCGTCTCGCGCCGCCTGTGCAGCACGTTCCGCAGTATGGCCCGCGCGGCGACGGAGGGATCGGAGTCGGGCACGGCGCGGCGCTTGTGCTGCGGCACCGAGTAGCGCATGTTCTCGAAAAAACTGGTGCGTGTGCGCGCGGGCATCACGAGTCCGACATGCACGCCCGAGCGGCGCACTTCGAGGCGCAGCGCATCGGCGAAACCGTTCAGCGCAAACTTGCTCGCGCAGTACGCGGCATTCCATTGAATCGCGCGTTTGCCGAGCACCGACGACACAAACACCACGGACCCGCGCCGTCGCGCGGTCATGCCGGGCAGCACGGCGTGCGCCGCGGCGAGCGCGCCGTCGATGTTTGTGCGCAGCACCGGCTCGATGTCGTGCCAGGGCGAGCGGTAAAAAGGACCGAACTGTCCGATTCCCGCGTTGAGCACCGCGATGTCGATGGGCGTCTCCGCGTCCCACGCAACGATGGTATCGTGCAGCAGCGGGATGTCGCGTACGTCGACCGCGGCCCCGCGCACATCGGCGCCGTATTCCGCGCGCAGTTCGGCGCAGGTTTCGTCGAGCCGGGCGGGGTTGCGCGCGAGCAGGCGGAGCGCGCAGCCCTGCTCCGCGAAGAGCCGGGCCGTGGCGCGGCCGATGCCCTGCGTCGCCCCGGTGATGAGGGCGGTGCGGGTGGCGAGGCGGCGCGTGTGTGACGGTCGGTCCATTGCTGTCGGGATCTTGCGGAAATATACACAATCGCGGGCCCACGCGGGCGCGTGTCCGCGCGATGCGGCATTGGAAATCTTTCCGCGCTTGGATATGTTTCATGATTGTGCGCCGCAGCGGCGGCGCTTTCCTTTTTGACGCATCCATTTTGAGGCAATAATGAGCAGCGCACCTGTCTTCAACGAAAACGACGTGCTGAACGCCCTGCGCGTTCTGCAGGCCCCATACATGAACCTCGACGTCGTCTCCGCCGGCATGGTTCACGACATCGTCATCGACGGTGCAAATCTCGCCTTCACGCTCGAGCTGAAGGTTCCGCCGCGGGAAATCGAGGAGCAGTTGCTCTCGGACGTCCGCGTCGCGCTCGAAAAACACTTCCCCGTGCTGGGCGCGGTGTCCATCGCCACTCGCGTGAACATTCCGGGTCTGGGCCAGGCACAATCGGCCACACCGGTCCCCGGCGTGCGCAACACGATCGCCGTCGCCAGCGGCAAGGGCGGCGTCGGCAAATCCACCGTGGCCGTGAATCTCGCAGTGGCTCTCGCGCGCTCGGGCGCGCGTGTGGGTCTCGTCGACGCCGATATTTATGGACCCAGCATGCCGCTGATGTTCGGCATCACGGAACAGCCCCGCGCATATGTGGAGAACGGCAAGACACGCCTGCTTCCCATCGAACGATATGGCGTCGGTGTCATGTCGATCGGTTTTCTCATCGAGCCCGATTCCGCTGTCATCTGGCGCGGACCCATGGCCAGCGGCGCACTCAAGCAGTTCCTCACAGATGTGGACTGGGATGAACTCGACTATCTGCTTTTCGACATGCCTCCCGGCACGGGCGACATACAGCTCACACTCTCGCAGACGCTGCCGCTGACTGGCGCCGTCATCGTCACGACGCCGCAGGACATCTCCCTCGCCGATGCGCGCAAGGGCGTGCGCATGTTCGAGAAAGTTTCGGTGCCCATACTCGGCATTGTCGAAAACATGAGCTACTACGTGTGCTCACACTGCGGCGAACGCGACGAGATCTTCAGCCACGGCGGCGGACGGAATGCGGCCGGCGAACTGGGCGTGCCCTTCCTCGGCGAAATCCCCATCGTGACTCGTGTGCGTGAAGCGGGCGACGCGGGCGTGCCGATCGTGGAGCAGGAGCCCGAGAGCGCCCTCGCGCGCAGCTTCGTGGAGACGGCGATGAGTATGGCCGGCGCGATCAGCGCGCGCCTGCTTACATCCACCCCGCCGCCGGCCATCGACATCTCACTCGGATGAGCGGCATGACTCCCGAAGAGAAGGCCGATCGCGAGCGGCGCATCCACGAGGTGCTCGACGTCACGCGGCCGTATCTGCAGCAGGACGGCGGCGACGTGGAGTTTGTGTCGTGGTCGGCCGAGGACGGAATCGTGTACATCCGTTTCCTCGGCGAATGCGCCACCTGTTCGCTGAACATCATGACCTTGCAGGCGGGCATACAGGCGATGATGAAACTCGAGGTACCAGGCGTGCACCGTGTCATGATGGTTCGGGAGTGACAATTCGAGGGAAACTGCCTATTTTCCGTTTTCAAACACGGAAGATCGCGCCGCTATGCTGATCCCATTCCCATTCCGTCGGCGGAACCATGACCGCTGAATCGCGCCCTGTCGGCATTCTTGCCAATGTGACCAAGCCGTCGGCCTTGTCGGCCGTGCTGCCGCTGCTGCGCTTTCTCGCGCGCAAGCGTGTGCCCGCCGTGGTCGAGACCGAGGTGGCGGCGCTGCTCGCTCCCGCAGCGCGCGAGGCGCGTGTGCGTATTCCACAAATCGCGGATCGAGCCGACATCGCGCGCGATGCACGCTTCATCGTCACGTATGGCGGCGACGGCACACTGCTCGCCGCCGCGCGTGAAGCCCGCGGATCCGACACACCCATACTCGGCGTGAATCTCGGCAAGCTCGGATTTCTCGCCGACATCGACGCCGACGATGCCATCGCCGCGGTGGACCGCGTGTTACGCGGCGAGTACCGTATCGAAAAACGCATGACACTCACGGCCTTGCTCGACGGCGACCGCGACCGCCACCACGCGCTCAACGACGTTGTGGTCTCCAAGTCGGGCTCGGCCCGCGTGATACGCGTCGAGGCCTACGTCGACGGCGCCTTCCTCGCCACGTATTACGCCGACGGCATCATCATCGCGACACCCACGGGTTCGACCGCGTATTCACTGGCGACGGGCGGACCCATCGTGGTGCCGTCCAGCGACGTGCTGGTTGTGAGTCCCATCAGCCCGCACACGCTCACCGCGCGTCCCATCATTCTTCCCGCATCGAGCCACCTATTCCTGCATGCTGCAACGGTCGACGGCGGCGTGCTCGTGATGGCCGACGGGCAGACGGCGCGCGAAGCCAGCGCGTCCGTCACACTTACCGTGCGCCGCGGATCAAAGTCGCTGCGGCTCATCAAGGACGTCGGACCCACCTACTACGACATGCTGCGCCGCAAACTGCGCTGGGCGCAGGATCATCGTTTCGAAGCCGAAGCGCAGCGGCAGGCACATTCCATGACACCCACGAACGCAGGATACACAACATGATCAGACGCCTTGCACTCGTACTCGCCCTCTGTGCGCTTCCATTCGCCGGATCACTCCGCGCGCAGGACGAGCCCGAAGAAAAAGTACTCGTCGGTCCGCTGACGCTCGATCAACTTCTCGATCTGCGCGGCTGGTTCGGCACCGAATTCATCCGCTACACGCCCTCGCAGGCCGAGCTTGACCAGTTGCCCGCGCAGATGAAGGATGTCACGATCGTGTGTGTGCTCGGCACCTGGTGCGAGGACAGCCGCCGCGAGGTTCCGCGCATGGTGCGCATCCTGCAGTCGATGCGCGACTTCGATCCCGCGCGTTTTGTGTTGATCGGTACGACGAAGGACAAGAAGAGTCCGGGCGGCGAGCACGCGCTGTACAACATCGAGAAGGTCCCGACCTTCATTATTCAGAGAAAGGGCGAAGAGATCGGACGCATCGTCGAGGCACCCGTCGGGATGCTCGAGCGCGATCTGCTGGGCATTCTTCTCGGAGTCGATATGAACGCTCCTGCGCCGAACAGCTTGATCATCGACAATCCGCCTCCGCCCGTGGTGGCGCCGGCCCCGCACGTCATTTCCCCCGATGGTGCGAAGCCCGACACCGCAAAACCGGGCGCCGACGGCACCGTGCAGCCGCCACAACCGAAGTGACGAATTCCGGCCGCTTTCTTTGCGAAAGCGCCGCTTCGTCCCTATTTTCACATGATACGCCGCATGTCGTACCCGCGAGCGGCGTTCCCTCCGTTTCCGTTTCTCGGCAGTTCCCGACATTCATAGTGATTCTGTTTCCGAAACTCTAGCAGGAGAAGTGTATGGCTGAAACCAAACATGTTCCATACGTCCCTCCGACGATGGAGATGCACGAGTTCACGGTGAAGGCGGTCCTGATCGGACTCGTTCTCTCCGTTGTTCTCGGTGCGGCGAACGCGTATCTCGGCCTGAAGGCAGGCATGACGATCGCGGCGACGTACCCCGCAGCCGTCATCGGTATGGCGGCGCTGCGTCTGTTCCGCGGATCGATCCTCGAAGAGAACATCACGCGTACCGTGGGTTCCATCGGCGAGTCGATCGCGGCGGGCGCCATCTTCACCATTCCGGCCTTCTTCATCGCGAAGGATTCGGAAGGTCTTCCGCTCTGGGGCACCACCTTCCTGTCCTTCGAGAATTACCTCAAGGCCACGGTGATCATGCTCGTCGGCGGTTTCATCGGTATTCTTTTTGTGACCATTCTCCGCCGCGTGATGGTGGAGGACCGCGAACTGCCGTTCCCCGAGTCGGTCGCGGCTGCTGAAATTCACAAGGCCGGACGCAGCGGCACCAGCGGTGCGAAGTTCCTCTTCACCGCCATGGGCATCGGCGCGGCCATTCAGTTCTTCAAGGAATTCCAGCTCTTTGCGTCCGCGGGCGAGGCGTTCATTTCGTTTGCGAAGCAGACGTTGAAACTCGGCAGCGTGGAAGTAAAGGGCGGCGGCGGCGCGTTGATCTCGACGCCGGGTGTGTCTCCCGCCTACATGGGCGTGGGGTACATCATCGGACCGCAGCTTGCGGCCTTGAACTTCACGGGCGGACTTCTCGCATGGGGTCTGTTTGTACCGTTGCTTCTGTACTTCCTCGGTCCGCAGATCGAAGCGAGCATGATCGCGAGCAACACACCGGTCAACGACCATTCCATGATAGGCATGGCCGTGCAGGTATGGCGCTCCATCGTGCGTCCCGTGGCCATCGGCGGCATGCTCATGAGCGCGGCGTTCACGCTGTTCCGTATGCGCAAGAGCCTTGGCGCCGGCCTCAGCCGCGCCATCGGCGACGTAAAGCGCGCGGCCTCCGGCGGCGCGGTGGTCGAGGATCGCACCGAGCGCGACATGCCCTTCAAGTGGGTGTTCATCGGCATCATCCTGGCCTCGATCGCGACGTTCTTCATCTACCTGTATTTCAGCCAGTACAATGTTGTCGCCGCCCTCTCGGCCACCGTTGTGATGGTGATCGCGGGCTTCTTCTTCGCGGCCGTGTCGGGCTACCTCGTCGGACTCATCGGCTCGAGCAACAACCCGATTTCGGGTCTCACCATTTCCACACTCATCGTCGCGGCCATCCTCATGGTGGTGCTCGGCGTCAAGGGCACCGCGGGTGTTGCGGCCGTGCTGGGTGTGGCGGCGGTGATCTGCGTCGCGGCGGCCGTGGCCGGCGAGATGCTGCAGGATCTGAAGGTCGGGCACATCCTCGGCGGCACGCCGTGGAAGATGCAGATGGGCGATTTTATGGGTGTGTTCCTCTCGGCGGCGGTGATGTACTTCCCCTTGTACATCCTCCATCAGGGCGACATCAACGTTGGCGGCACCGGACTCGGCGGCAAGGCCTTCCCGGCACCGCAGGCGTCACTCATGGCCATCCTCGCCGGCGGCATCGTCGGTGGCGACATGGCGTGGCCGCTCATCATCGTCGGTATCCTGATGGCGATCGGATTTATTCTGCTGCGCGTGAAGAGTCCGATGCTCGTGTGTGTGGGCATGTACCTGCCGCTCGAGACCTCGTTCGCGATCTTCATCGGCGGCCTTATCCGCGGCATCATGGACAAGGTTGTCGCGAAGCGCAAGTTCAACGAGGCGCAGGCGGCGCGTGTCGAAAACAACGGCACACTGCTGGCGGCAGGACTCATCGCGGGCGAAGCCCTCATCGGTCTGCTGTTTGCGTTCTTCAACGTGGCGAACATCCCCTACAAGAACTGGGCGATCTTCCCGCAGAACGGCACCATGCTCGAATTCATCCCGTCCATCCTCGTCTTCATCCTGGTTGGCTGGCTGCTCGTCCGCATCCCCACCAAAAATGCAGGCAACCCCGACGATCCCGCACCCCCGCGTGCAATGACGTGATATATACCCGCTGAACGCGGTGGAATGAAACGGATCCCGTGGGTTAGCTGCGGGGTCCGTTTTTTTACAGATAGTGGGAAAGTAGCAAGGTGGGAAAGTAGCAAGGTGCGCATGCAGCAATATGTCTCAGTGCAAACGGGCCATGTATCGCTGCAGTTGAGCGCTGCAGTGGCGAACCTTCGCAAGAAGTTCGGCATAAACAGAATCGTCCAGGTACCCAAGATCCCGTGCGATATGCAATTGTGCGCGAACTTCTCCCGCTGAACCCTTTGCCCGGCCGAGAAATTCGCGATTGAGCCCGATGGTTCTGCTCTCGAAGCCTTCCGCGATATTCGACACTATCGACAGTGCCGCGCGGTAGATCTGTTTGCGTAATACATCATCCGCTCGAAATCGACCACGTTGGGATACTGCGATGATAGCCGTGCAGAGCGTCCGCGCATTGCGCCACACATCCAATTCCTCAAATTGCCTTGCGTACATGCCTCCCTCCCGCCCTTGTACGCATGTCGGGTTCCGTTTGTTCCCGATCCTGATCATCGTTCCAGTCATGCACATTCCCACTGGTACTTTCCACCTTGCTACTTTCCACTTTGCACGCTGTCATCAAACAGCAGTATCTTCCCGCATGAAAAAACAGGACATAAATCTGCTGACCTTAATACCTACACGGACGTTCGGCTGGTCGGAGGATGAAGAGGGAGTGGTGACGGTGGACATGCCGCGTTTTCATGTGGCGTGGATGCAGCGGCTGCTCGTGCCGCGTGCCAAGTATCCGTACATCCGCGTGAAGCTCGATCGTTTTGGTTCACATGTGTGGAAACAGATCGACGGCGTGCGGACGGTGCTGGAAGTGGCGGAACTTCTCCGGGCAGAATTCGGCGATGCCGTCGAGGATCACGAGGCGCGCGTGGCGGCCTTCATGCGTCTTCTGCAGCGGCGCGCGTTTGTCACACTCAAGACGGCCGAAGGGGAAGTAGTGTAAATGGAGTAAATGGGGTGAATGGGGTAAATGGGGTAAATGGAGTGAATGGGGTAAATGGAGTGAATCGATAATCGAACAGTTCTTTCATCCTCTACCTCTTCCCCCTTCTCTCTTCCCTCTTCCCCCTTCTCTCTTCTCTCTTCCCCCTTCCCCCTTGCCCCTTCCCACACACGCGATAGGATTCCGAAAAAGTGACTACAGCAATGAGAGAAGTGAAAATGTCGACGCGTTGGATCGTGCTCGCGCTTGTGAGTGTGGTGATCGCGACGAACTACTACGTGTACGACGCGATGTCGTCGATCAAGTCGGTGATGCAGACCGAACTCGGCTTCAGCAATGTCGACTACGGACTCATCGTCTCGTTCTACTCGTTCCCGAACACCTTCCTGCTCATGTCGATACTGGGCGGCATCATACTGGACAAGTGGGGGATTCGGAAAACAGGATTCCTTTTTCTTTTATTCTGCGCGCTCGGCGCGGTGGTGACGGCCTACGGCGCGAGTGAGACCTTCCTTTCGGGCGGCTTCGGCCACGGTGCGATCTCCGCGATATTCCCGTCGTACTCGCCGCAGTTGAAAATGATGATGCTCGGCCGGCTGCTGTTCGGGCTCGGCGCGGAAACCAGCATCGTTGTGATCAACAAGGTGATGGTGAAATGGTTCAAGGGCAGGGAGCTGGCGCTGGCCTTTGCGGTGAACATCGCCATCGCGCGTATCGGCACCGCCGCCGCGCTCATTTTCTCGCCGCAGCTCATCGCGGATCCGTCGGGATGGACCTGGGCGCTCTGGGTTGCCGCCATCGCCATGTCGGCCGGTTTCCTCGTGTGGCTCGTGTACATGATGTACGACGCCGCCTTTACCGCGAAGGGCTCGCGCGACGGTGCTCTCGGCGCCGACGAGGAATTCCATCTCAGCGACATCACCGCGCTGTTGAAGAACAAATCCTTTCTGTATGTGATACTGCTGTGTGTCACGTTTTATTCCGCGGTGTTCCCGTTCCAGGCGTACTGTCCTGATCTGCTGCACAACAAATTCGGCCTCGACATCGAGTGGAGCGGGATACTCTCGAGTCTCATCATCTGGGGCACCATCGTGTTCACGCCGATGTTCGGGCTGTTTGTGGATAAACGCGGGCGCCGCGCCTCGCTCATGCTGCTGGGTTCCTTCCTGCTCATCGTGACACATCTGGTCCTCGCTCTCACGTCCATCACGCCCTACGTGGCGATGTTTATACTCGGTATCGCCTTCTCGCTCGTGCCCGCCGCGATGTGGCCCGCCGTCGCCCTCATCGTCGAGGAGAAGCGTCTCGGCACCGCCTACGGTGTGATGGCCTCGCTGCAGAATCTCGGCCTCTGGGCTTTCCCGATACTTGCGGGCGCCATTCTCGACGCCACCAATCCCGGCATCACCGAAGACGCGCTCGCCGCCGGGACCATGTCGTACGACTACACCTGGACCATACTCATGTTCGCCGCACTCGGAGTGGTAGGTTTTCTGTTTGCCCTGCTCCTCCGCCGCGCGGACGCCCGGCCGGATGGGCATGGGCTGGAGAGGGCGGCAGTGTAGTGACGTTACACGTTACACGTTCAACGTAGAAGGTAGCAAAGTAGCAAGGTGGAAAAATCGCGCGGTTCTACTTTCCACTTTGCTACTTTTAACTTTCAACGTTGAATGTAGCAAAGTAGAAAAATCGCGCGGTTCTACTTTCCACTTTGCTACTTTCCACTTTCAACGTTGAATGTAGCAAAGTAGAAAAACCGCTCGGTTCTACTTTCCACTTTGCTACATCCTGCATGCAACGTGTAACGTGGATACGTGTTACGTGTCACGCCCCTGGCAGCCGCTTCACGACGAGCATCGTTATATCGTCGCTCTGTTTGGCGCCGATGGTGTGGGTGAGGATGTCGCGGCGGATGTGATCGATGATGGTGGCGGGGCATTCGTCGCGCAGGGTGATGAGCTGCGACTCGAGCCGGTCGTTGCCGTATTCGACGAGGTCCACGGAGAGCGCCTCGTTGACGCCGTCGGTGTAGGTGACGATGGTGTCGCCCGGTTCGAGCGGAACGGTCTCGATGTCGTACGGCGGAACTTCGTCGAGTATGCCGAGTATCAGGCCGCCCTCGGAGAGCGGACGCGTGCGTCCGTCCGCCGAGACGAGCCAGGGCGGATTGTGACCCGCGTTGACGTAGGTGAAGGTGTGCGCCTCCGTGTCGAGCAGGCCCCAGAAAAAGGTGATGAACTTGTCGGAGTCGGTGTTGGTGAACACGATCGCGTTGAGACGCTCGGTCGCCTCGGCCAGCGGGAGCCGCAGAGGGGCGATGGCGCGCAAGGCGGCCTGAACGTTGGCCATGAGCAGCGACGCCGGGATACCCTTGCCCGACACGTCGCCGATAGCGAGTATGAACTCGTGGTTCGATAGCGCGATGGCGTCGTAATAGTCGCCGCCTACCTGGAGCGACGACTCGTTCGCCGCGGCAATCTCGTACCCGGGCGGTGTCGGCAGCACCGCGGGGAGCAGCCCCTTCTGTATGCTGCGCGCCAGCGAGATTTCGTGTTCGAGCTGCTGCTTCTCGACCATCTCGCGCACAAGCCGCGCATTCTCGAGCGCGGTGATGGTGATGTTCGCGAGCGCGAGCAGGTATTCGACGTCCTGCGCGCCGTAGTCCGACACACCAAACCGTTCGCCGAGGCAGAGCAGGCCGCGGGTCTCGTTCTGCGATCGCATCGGGATGAGCACACGCAGGCCCTGCGAAAATGCCCAGGCCCGGAAGTCCTCGGCATCAGCGTCGTCCTCATGCAGGAGAACAGGATCCGTTATGTCGGTAATTGCGCCGAAGAGTTCCACGCGGGGCGTGAAGCCCGGAACACGCACCAGCACGGGCTGCATCGTGGCGCCATCCCAGGCAAAGACCAGGTGCCGCGTGGCACGGAGCTGGCCCATCAGCGCGTATCCGAGCGTGCGGAGGATGGCCTGGTCGTCGAAGGACGCGTTCATCTCGCGGCTCAATTCGAAGAGCGTGTTCATCTCCTGCACTTTTGTGTCGAGACGGCGGTTCGCGCCGCGCAGGCGCTCGATGGTCACGGCATTGTTTACGGCCGTTGCGGCGATGGCCGCGAGCGATTCCAGAAATTCCGTCTCGGGCTGACCGAAGGGCCGCGCGTGCAGGCTCGGACCGACTCCCACCAATCCCACCATCGTGCCGTTGAGTATCATCGGCGCAAGCGCCGTCAGGCCCGCCGTGGCGCAGGCATCGAGCAACGCGCAGGTATCATCCGCGGAGCCCGCATCCTCGCGGGCCGCATCGGCGGCGCTGCGGAGGTCGTCCACGCGCCGCAGACCATGCCAGTCGCCCTCGATGTGATACATCGCGGCAAAATGTGTGTCGGCCAAACCCTTCAACGCGCGCGCGCGGTAGCGGCCGCCATCGGTCTCCGCCACAAGCACCACACCCTTGGTGATGAGCAGCTTGCCCATCGCCGTCAACAGCACATTCCCCAAAATGAAGTCGAGACTCTGCGACGAATTCAAAACACCGCTCAGCTCGAGCAGCGCCGCGCTGTCGGAGATTCCTCCATGGACGGTATGTGATTGCACCGGACGGTCGGACATGTGTGTGGATGATGGTCGGTACAAAGTACGCGACACGCCGTCGAAACGGAAACGTCGCGAAAGAAGAAGCTAGAATCCAGAATCCAGAATTCAGAATCCAGAATATCACATTCGAGAATGCAGTGTGATTCGCATTGCGGTAACGCCCGTCTAACGATTGTTCCGCCCGGCACACGTACCATCCCCACGATGCTCGTTGATCGTAGATATTCTGAATTCTGGATTCTGGATTCTGGATTCTGAATTCTGAATTCTAGCTTCTGAATTCTAGCTTCTCCCTACCGATACACCCTCAGCCCCTCCGTACAATTCGTACACATCGGCACCTCGCGGCGGCCGGCGAGGATGCGGCGGCGGAACGCGTGATATTCCTCCGAACGCCAGATGTCGCGGAAGCGCCGGCCATTCACGGTGCCGAGGGGATACGCGGCGTTTTTATCGAAACAGCAGGGTACTACAACACCGTCCCACGTGATGACACTGCGCTCCCAGAGACGCACGCAGCGGTTGCGCAGCGCGCCTTTCATCCGCAGCTCGCCCGCCTCGATGGTATAGCGGCGGTATTTCTCCTCGCGTGGCAGGAACTGCTCTGCCGATTCAAGCGAATAGACCTGAATCGTCTTGAGCGCCACGGCCGCGCGATGTTTCGCCGCAAGGGCGCGTAGCGCGGGGATCTCGTGTTCGTTTGCGCGTGTGATGAGGAATTGCAGCACCACTTCCATCGAGGAAGGGGAGGCGGCGCGTTCCGCATCGAGCAGATCGAGTGCCGCGAGTACTTTCGCAAGGGAACCGCCCACTCGGTATTCCTGATACGTCGCCTCGCTCATGCCGTCGATCGACACGATGAGCCGGTCTAGTCCGCTCGCGAACAGCGCGCGCACAGTGTCGGGGCGCAGGTAATGCGCGTTGGTGCTCACCGACACATACATCCGCTTCGAGCGCGCGTAACGGATCATGTCGGCAAGGCGCGGATTGATGAAGGGCTCGCCCTGGAAAAAAAGCTGCACGTAAAACGTCTCGGGCGCGAGTTCGTCGATGAGCGTCGTGAAGGCATCGTAGTCCATCATGCCGAGCGGACGCACCATCTCGCCGTTGCCGGAAGGACATTCGGGGCAGCGCAGATTGCAGCGGTTTGTCGGTTCGAGCGTGACGGTGTACGGCATGCCCCACACCAAGCTCCGTTTTGTCAGATCGGATATCGTGTACGACACCAGCACGGCCGCCATATTGAAGAGGCGTCGCGGCGTGACACAGCGGAGCAGATTGCGGAGGGTGCGGATCGTCACGGCCGCGCCTTCCTGCAGATGCAATGCCAGGAGGGCACAAGCAGACGCTGCAGAGGTGACGCCGTATCACGCGCGATTCCGCGCACAACGGCGTCGAGACGGAGGAACGACGCGCCGCGCACGAGGGTCCGATGGAAATCGCTCCACACCACTTCGCCGGGATGGTCGAACAGCGCGTCGGTCACAGCACGCGTGTGCAGGGTCGGCAGAAGTCCCGCGCCGCGGAGCATGGACGACAGTTCGGACCACGAGAGAAGCTGCGCAAGATCTTCACGCACGGCGTCATGAGGACGCAGGAGACGTAGCACCCTGCGCAGTGCGGATCTGCGCAGCAGACCGAGCAGCGGGATGCCCCAGTGCGGATCCGCCGCCAGAGTCAGCAGGGCGAATCGATTCGGCGTGCTGATGTACAACACTCCTTCGGGCCGCAGCAGCCGTGCGCTTTCGCGCAGCACCGCGGCCGGATCCGCGCAGTGTTCCAGCATGTCCTGCAATACCACCGCATCGAAGGAGGCGTCCACGAAGGCCGTACACGCGGCATCTCCCGTCTCCACCCGGAATGCCGCGAGACGCGACAGCGCCGCGACACGCGCGGGATCGCGGTCGAGGGCGGTGACCTGATACCCGCGCACGGCAAGCGCCTGCGCCGTCCCTCCCACGCCGGCGCCCAGATCCAGCACAGCGGAGCCGGGGGCGAGACCCGCGTGTTCCAGCAGCCGCACAACAAGACCTCCCCGCGCAAGCGCGGCGTCGATCGCGCGCTGCCAGCGCTCCGCATTGGGATGCGCGGGATCCAGCGCATAGGCGCTATGAAAGACGTCCGAGGTCGACATGATCACCAGCGGCTTCGTACAACGAATGAGAGGAGTCCGACGAAGGGAGAAAATAGCGCGTGTATCCATTCGAGGAAAACGAAGCGAAGGCGGAACGTGAGACCGGGGCTGAAACCCATAGTCCGCGCCGCGGGCAGCAGGAAGGACGTGTCGTACAGGAGTTTTGCAACGACTCCCGTCACAAGCAGCAGTGGATGGACTCCGCGGACGACGGCGAACCACACGGGCGCCGCGCCCAGCGCCAGCAGTTCACTGGCGACGAACAGCCCGAGCCACAGTTGTGAGGAACGCGTGTAGGAGGCGGATGTGCGGAAGTGGCGGAGTTTGGCGCGCAGCAGCGCGGGCAGCGATTTCGGCGGGGCGGTGGGACAGATGCCGCCCGGATCGGTGTTGACGCGCACGCGTGCACCAGCGGATGTGAAGCGCTGGAACAGCAGATCGTCGTCTCCGCCGAGCTGTGAGAACAAAGGAGTGAGTCCTCCGATATTCCGGTACACCGAGGCGCGGTATCCCCAGTTTCGTCCGGTTGCCATGTAGGGACGTTCCCATCCTGCGGCGCCGCAGGAGAGCAGGACGGTTCGCACACTTTCGAAGGCGGCGTATTGCGCGGCGACGCCGCTGCCGCCCCTCGCGGGCGAGAGCCCGATCACCACATCGGCCCCTGCAGAGAAATGCCGCATCATAGACTCGATCCAGTGCGGCGCCGGTTCGCAGTCCGCATCGGTGAAGAGCAGGTTCTCGGTTGCGCTGTGTTCTATGGCGGTGTGCAGCGCGTACTTTTTTGGTGAGACGCCCGCGGGCACCGCGTCGATGCGCAGTATCCGCAGGGACAGATTAGCCGGCGCGGCGGCGCGCGCGGCACTGGCGGTGCCGTCGTCGGAGCGGTCGTCGATGAGGAGCACACGGAAACGATGCAGAGGCCAGGTCTGCCGCGCGAGCGCGTTGCACAGTGCCGGCATGTGCCGCGCCTCGTTGTGCGCGGCGATGATCACGGTCACATCAACGGACGAATCCGCGTCGATCGCACCCTCGTGTTGTGTGTCCGCGCCGGATTGCGGTGTGTCGGCTGCGCGCCGTGTATCGATGTCGCAGATCGCCGCCCGTCCTTCGAGACGCGCCCAGCCCATGCCGAGGACCACAAAAAATCGGGACGAGCCGATCACACACAGCGCGAGGAAAAGGTCAATCTCCATGCAGCATGTCTTTCAGCAGGCGGTTCACGATGGCCGGATTCGCTTGGCCGCGTGTGGCTTTCATCACTTCGCCCACAAAAAATCCGAGCACATTTGTGCGTCCCGAGCGGTACAGCGCCACCGAATCGGGATGTGTTTCGAGCGCCGCGCGGGCAAGCGCCTCGAGCGCGCTTTCGTCCGACACCTGCGCGAGTCCCTTGCGTTCTATCACCACGGCGGGCGAATCGCCGCTCGTCCGCATTTCCTCGAATACGTCCTTCGCGATTTTTCCGCTAATGGCACCCTCGTGCACGCGGTCGATGAGATCGGCGATCGCCGCGGCGGGCACGACGGGATTCTCGAAGCCGCGGCGCTCCTCCTTCATCACGCGCAACACATCACCCATCACCCAGTTGGCGGCCATTTTCCAGGTTTCCCGCGAGGGACTTTTCAGCGCCCGCGCCACCTGTTCGAAATACATGGCCATCGGACGCTCGGCCGTCAGCACCCCCGCGTCGTAGAGCGGGATGCCGTACTGTGCGGCGAGGCGGTCGCGGAGCGCGAGAGGCAGCTCCGGCAGGTGTTCACGCAGAGCCGTGATGCGCTCGGGTGCGACGGCGACGGCGGGCAGATCCGGTTCGGGGAAGTAGCGGTAATCGTGCGCATCCTCCTTGCCGCGCATGGGCACGGTCTCGCCGCGTCCCGCGTCCCACAGCAGCGTCTGTTGCACGATTGTGCCGCCCGCGTCGAGCACGGCGATGTGCCGCTCGATTTCGAAGGCGAGCGCGCGTTCCACGTTGCGGAAGGAATTCAGGTTCTTCAATTCCGTGCGTGTGCCGAACGACGTGTCGCCGCGGAGGCGCACCGAGATATTTGCATCGCAGCGCAAGGAGCCGTCCTCGAGGTTGCCGTCGCAGATGCCGAGGTACATCACCGTCTGCCGCAGCAGGGTGAGATAGGCGTGCGCCTCGGCGGGACTGCGCAGATCGGGCGCACTCACGATTTCCGCCAGCGGCACACCGCTGCGATTCAGATCGATGAGTGTTTCACGTCCGATGTCGTGTATGGACTTGCCCGCGTCCTCTTCCAGATGGATGCGGATGATGCCAACGGATTTTCGGACTCCCTGCTCCGTTTCTATCTCGAGGGTGCCATTGTGACAGATCGGATCCTCGTACTGCGTGATCTGATACCCCTTGGGCAGATCCGGATAGAAATAATTCTTGCGTGCAAAACCCGACACGGTGCGTATGGAACAACCGAGGGCCAGGCCGAGCGACACGGTCATATCCACCGCCTCGCGGTTCAGCACCGGCAGTGTGCCCGGATGGCCGAGGCAGACGGGACACGTGCGGGAGTTCGGAGCCGCCCCCGCCTCGTTCGGACAAGCGCAAAACGCCTTGCTGCGCGTGCGCAACTGCGCATGGACCTCGAGGCCTATCACGGATTCGTACGTCGTTGTCATAGCGTCAATATACGGATCAATGCCGGTCAGTTTGAACGTTCCACGTGTGAACGTGACAAGTCGTGTAGCAAAGTAGCAAGGTGGCAAAGTAAAAGATGGCGACATTCCACGTTGCTACCTTACCACTTTGCTACCTTGCTACACCGTGCGACGCAATGACGCGTGAAACACCCAATCTTCACGCAGCCGCAACAGCACTGGGCCGAATCAAGAACACGTTTGCGGCGGCGCGGCCGATGAGCAGGGCGCAGGCGGCGGCGACGGCGCCCGGGAGATCGAGGAAGGGCACGGCGACGACAAGGATGAGTATGATGCCGGTCACTTCTATGCCTGTGCCCCAGGTGATGGGTGTGGTGGTGCGCGCATGTACAAGCAGCGCGTGTTGAAAGGCGAGCAGCACCGAGGCCGCGGGTATGAGCGTTTGAATGCGCAGCGGAATCAGGGCGAAGGCCGCGAGATCGGGCGGGAGGCCCGACACGTTTCCGAGCCACCAGGATGCGAGCGGTGTGAAGGCGATGAGCGAGAGTCCGCCCGCGGCTGAGAGGGCGAGCACTGTCGCAAAGCGGCGCAGAGCGGGCAGACCCTCATGCCTCGCGCCGATGTTTGCAATGGCGACTTCCTGGAACGAGAGACCGAAACTGCGGAACACAAAAACGAGCGCGTTGATGACGGGCAGCACCGCGAGCGATTCGAGCGCCATACGGCTTTGGCCGATAAAAAATGTGATCATCGGTTGTACACCGAGAGCGAGCAGCGACGTCAGTGCGAGGGGAATGTAGAAACGCGCGATGGCGGGATAGGTGATCGTGGAAGGATCGACCGTGTCGGGCGAGACGCGGAGGTCGCGGATGGACCGCGCCGTGATGAAACGGCTCAGCACGGCCTCAATCACCACCGCGCTGCTGAGCGCGAGTCCGCCCAGTGCTGCACCGGGCAGTTCTGTGGCTTGTGCGAGCAGCAGGGCCGCGCCGCCCATGGTGCTGATACGCACCACGGTGCCGTACGCCACATATTTTGTGAGCCGCCGGCTGATCAGTATGCCCTGATAGAAACGCCGGAAGCCGATGGCGGCGGGCCAGGGCAGCAGCGCGAGTGTCGCCATGTGTGTCAGGCGCGCGACATGTTCGGGCAGATCGATGAGGCGGATTGCCACGGTGTCGAACACCGGCGGCAGCAGGAACAGCAGCATGACCAGCGTGATGAGCCCGTTCAGCGCATAGGAAAAGTTACGCAGCCGCCTGTACGACCGTCCGTCCTTTACCAGCGCCGTCGCCGCGCTCATCATCATGATGATGGGCGCCTCCATGATCAGCGCAAAGGAAAAGGCCACTCCATACGCTGCCAGATTCTCCTTCGGATCCACCAGCCGCGCAATCACCGCCGCCAGAAACGGTCCCTCGGCCGACATCATCAGCCACGTTGTCGCCAACGGCAGCCATTGCCGGAAAATGGGGCGGGAGTTCATGGAGCGTAAAATACGTTCCGTCTGGGAACGTTCCACGTAGGGCGAGGGTGGTTGGTAGATGGTAAGTGGTAGGTGGTAGATGGTAGTTGGTAGATGGGTAGATCGATCTATTCAAGGAGTGTGAGGATACAGGAGGAAGGAGACAGGAGTCGCGTGTTTGAAAATATTATCGGACAACCCCCTCTTTTTAAGAGGGGGAAGGGGGAGTTGTGTAACCGACCCGGTTGCATTCAGCGCCACCAAAACTCCCTGCGGTCCTCACACTCCCGTGAGGACACAGGAGGAAGGAGACAGGAGACAGGCCTTGACTCGATGGCCTCCTTCCTCCTGTATTCTGTCTCCTTACGCTCGTGTGAGGATACAGGAGGAAGGAGACAGGAGACAGGCATCGAAACAATCCGTGTCTCCTGTCTCCTGTCTCCTGTCTCCTCACTGGGGCACAGTAGACCGATCTACTATCTACTAACTACCATCTACCAACTACCACACGCGCCGTTCGTACCCCGTCACCAACACGAAGCACAACGTGATACACCCCCGCAGGCAGTGCTGTTCCGTCCGGCGTTCGCATGGATACGCGGAAATGTGCAGGCCCCTGAAGCACCGGACCATCGTGAAGCACCATACATTCACGTCCCAGCGCGTCGACGAGACTGAGACGCCCCGTCGTTGTTACACGCTGCGTGAGTGTGACAGTCGCGGACGCCCCCGCGGGATTCGGAAAGACGGTGATGACGTCCGGCGTGGTTGGTTCCGCGCCCGCTTCAATGCCGGTCACCGTTGTATCGCTGATAGGACGTTGTAATAGCCAGTCCATCGATGTCCACAGCATCCCCCATTCCGACTCGGGGTCGGTCAGGTCGCTGGCGAAGGCCGTTCCGTCGCGTGTGTCGTTCTCCTCGATCTCGGGATGCGGGCCGATAAGCAACACGCGTCCGCTGCCGTATGTCAATGTGATGATGGCGGGTGACGCGGCATCGGCGTCCCACGTGGCGAGTGTGTCGATCAGTGTGCCGCTGGCGGGATGGAAGGAGGGTCCGCCGTAGTAGAGCGTTGTATACGACGACCGCCTGCCTGCGGTGATCGGATGGTCCGGCCTCATGGTGATCGATGTCATTGCCCAACCCGGCCAGGGTGTGATCACATCCAGGGCTCCGCGCGCCGTGCCCTTGAACAGGCCCAGCGTGTAGGGATACGATCCGCCCTCCCAATCCACACGGTCCGCGGCAAAAAATGCGCCCGCGCATATCCCGATATACGCGCCGCCGTTGTTTACGAAATCACGGATGTGCTGTTCCCCCCGCGCCGTGAGTTTGCGCTTATAGTCGTACGCATAGCCCCCGGGAAAATATACAACCTTGTACGTACCATCGAGCGCTGTTGTGTTGATGTCGGCCGCGCTCACCCGTTGGTGGGTAAGGCCCTTCCAATCCAGAAACTTTTCGAAGGCGGTGATGCCGTCGCTCCACGCGCCCTCGTCGTTATATACCGCCACTGTCACTTGTGCAAACACAGGAAGTGCAGGTGTGCCGCACAGGAGAACCAGGATCATCAATGTTCGTGTCATGTTGTTACCGGGTTATGCTCGTGTGAGGATACAGGAGACAGGCATCGACACAATTCGTGTCTCCTTCCTCCTGTATCCTGTCTCCTTACGCTCGTGTGAGGATACAGGAAAAAGGAGACAGGAGACAGGCATCGACACAATTCGTGTCTCCTGCCTCCTGTATCCTGTCTCCTTATGCTCGTGTGAGGATACAGGAGAATGGAGACAGGAGACAGGCATTGAAACAATCTGTGTCTCCTTCCTCCTGTATCCTGTCTCCTGACGCGGACAGAGTAGACCGATCTACTATCTACCAACTACTTACTACTCCTCTACATGTGCTTTTCCTGCCGCGAGAGCGGCAAGGATTGTCGTTGTGCAGCGAAACTCAGCGACGACACACGAGCCGCGTGCTGAGCCGCCCTGTGTCATAACACTGCAGCATATACACTCCCGAAGGAACGGTGTGAAGATCCACCATCAGGATTCCATCCGAATGCCGGTACTGTGGAACATTCATGCGCCTGCCCATCATGTCGAATAGCTCCACCGTCGGCGTGTGAGGCCGCGCGGAGGAAAAGCGGACGTACACCATGCCGTCGCTGGGATTCGGGTGGAGGGTTATTCCGTCGTCCCCGGCAGACGCGTGAGAGGGCAGCGAGGTGATGACACTCGCGAGATACCCGCGTGCGTTCAGCACCTCGTTGCCGGTGAGACTCCCTGCCGTAAAGTGTGAGGCAAACACCACCACGCCGATTCTGTCGAGTGCGTACTGTTGCGGGACGGTGTACGTGAACGTCGTCTGATACACACCGCCTGCAAGAGGCAGTGCCGGAATCACTCCCGATCTGCCCGTCGCGCCGCCCAGCAGCGCGCGCGCCACATGATTGTGTCTGTAACTGCGAAGCGGATCGCCCGCCCCGAACAGGGTGGGGTAGCTGGTCGAGTCCTTGTCATACGCGTTGCGCTGCACATTGTCGCGGCGTATGCCGCTTTCAGTCACCACACATTGCACGCGGAAGTCGCCCGTGTCGGCGGCGAAAAATTCGATACGCGGCGATACCGTGAGAAGGCGGGCAGCCGGGTCGATGGTCACGGACGCCTCGATGGATGTATGGGCAGGTCGTGCCGCCGCCGCCCCGAGCGTTGTGAGGAATTCCACACGGTCGACGGACATTTTGTGTTTCGGATTCCTGATACCGAACGGCACACGATCGAAGGTTCCGCCCGGGTACAGTGGATCGATGGGAATGCTTCCCAGCATCGTGTTCAGTTCCGGTATCTCGAGCGGATCGTTGTCGTGATACACGACGGGGACCACCCGACCCGCATATGCATGCAGCGCGTTTTCCATCTCGATCGTGCCCGCAGGACAGAGCGAGCACCATTCGCCGGTAAACTCCTCGAAGAGCACCATCCTCTCCACCGCCGCACTGCGATTGCCATCCTGCGCCTTCACTCGTGCGAGTGGCATGGTTGCCAGAAGCAGGCAGAGCCCCATTGCCGATAGTAAACGAGTCGTGTTCATGTCATCCGCCGCACAGATGTCACAAAAGTTTTTGACAACAGGCTTTAATGTGAGTAGTTTTTCGACAATAAACGAGTGTTGCTTCCGGACAGGGTTCGGCGGCTTCATTCACGCATCCAGTCGTGAGCCACACTTCGACGCATCGAAAGGTGATGGCACCTTATCAGGGTGTACAGTTCACATCGCGGAATATTTCACAGGAGCACCTGGTATGAATCTCCCGGCCCCGGTATTCAGGCAGATCGTAGCTCGAATTGTGGCGCTAGGCACTGTCGCATGTGTGTTTTTTGTTTTGCTTCACCTTCGAATCGAATCAATGAACATGGCAGCACTGCATGAAATCAGCGACGATAACGAGACTGCTTCTCTTCCGAAGGATGATATGCACTTCTACTATCGACGCCTTCTTGCAACGTATCCGCACGTGCGTGTGTCGTGCCTGTACGGAGAACTGCAACTGCACAAGTCCGGCAGTCAGGACCGTGACGATGATGTGGAATGGCAGACGCTGTTTTCGCTGCCGGGAGGACAGTGCCCGGTGCGTGACGAACGGCTGAACACTTCCGAGGGGTCTTTCGAGACTTCATATGACTACGTGAATCAAAACACACGTTCGAAACCCTTTTCACTCTCGCCCGGATTGGAGTTACATATGTTCAAGATGATCGAAATGTGGAGCGAGGATATCAACGGCCTGGTCACCGTACCGGACACACTTACCTGGGTCATGGAATTGTGGGATGAAGCCACAGATCGAAAACTTGCTACTCTTGACAGCACGGGTGTGTACCCTGCGTACAATCTACAAATCAATGGCTACCTGCAATCATTCGGTTTCAAAGGGCCCAGCGCAGAGATGGTCACGATATCGCTTGGACCATACGTGACGAAGGACGATTCCAGAGCGTACCTCACCACGCGTATAGTTTCATCTGCAAAGCGCAAGCGTGCGAATGGTTTAGGCATTTATGACGAACGGAATCTAAAGAACAACCGGTATTCGACGCAGATTCTGGAACTCCTCGCCGCACATCGACAGCCGTAGCACGGATACCCTTCCGCCCTTCCTGCCTATATTGATGAGACAAAAACCCGCCCCTTATTTAACCTCACTATGAAGGGCGAGATCGGATGACCAAGCATGCTTTCACAATTCTGCCGGGGGTATGGTCATTTGGAAATGTGGATGTCGCAACCTGCTTGGGTGACGCTTAAGGTGAACCTCATAAGGTGCGGGATGACCTGACTTGCACGCGAACCCAACATTGAATGTGAGGAGGATAAAAATACTGATTGCGGATAAGATAGCGCTGTATCCGAGCCGTGAATCAGCGCTAGGAACCCGAAATGTTGAAGCGTTCTCTGTTCAAGAAGAAGCCGTGAAGGCTGCACAGCTATTATCAATCGCGTAGCAAGCGCAGTCCATTGAGGATGACGATGAATTCACTCGCTTCATGCGCGACCACTGCGATCGGTAGGGTCGCCCCGAAGAAAGAGGCTGTGATCAACGCTGTAATCACTACCATGGAGAGCACCAGATTCTGACGAACAACACGGCGGGCTTTTTTTGCCAGCAGAAGGGACTGAGAAATCTTGGATAGATCATCAGCCAGAAGCGCAACATCCGCGGTTTCCAAAGCGACATCACTGCCGGCCGCCCCCATGGCTATGCCGACGGTCGCACTCGCTAGCGCCGGTGCGTCATTCACACCATCACCGATCATAGCTGTGGCGCCGTAGGTGCTTTGCAGGTTAGCAATCACCGCCATTTTATCCTCAGGGGACAGATTAGCATGGAACTCTCGAATTCCAGTCAAATGGGCAATAGCACTGGCAGCATCCAAATGATCTCCAGTAAGCAGAGCAGTATGCGTGATGCCGCAGCGATTGAGGTTCTTGATTGTCTCAGCGGCATTCGGTCGAACTTCGTCTCCAATGAGAATCGCTCCCAGCAGGGCAGCCCTCGTGGCAATGTAGACTACTGAATCCTCCTCATGACCAGATTGCGACACAGAACTTGATATCGCATCAATGCTCGTTTCACATGATGCAGCCACCCATTCCTTCTTTCCGATGAACACTTCCAAATCACGGTATCGCGCGAAAATCCCGTTCCCGGTGATGGACGTCGCATCTCGCACAGTCCCTGGAATGATCCCACGTAGTTGCCCTTCATTGACAATTGCCTCTGCGAGCGGATGTTTTGAAAAACGCTCGACCGAGGCAGCAATTTCTATCAAGAGATCTTCAGAGGTGCCGTCAACGGAAATGACGCGGGTGACTTTCGGTTTGCCGACTGTGAGAGTGCCGGTTTTGTCGAAAGCGAGTGCACGCACTCCCGCAAGCTGTTCGAGAACGTTCCCGCCCTTCAATAATATTCCCATCCGCGCCCCAGTACCAATCGCCGCCACCATCGTGATTGGAATCGAAATGATCAAAGCGCAGGGTGAGGCTGAAACGATAAACACCATTGCTCTTGCGGTCCATTCACTCCAGTCCCCAGTTAACAGTCCGGGAACGGCAGCGAGAAGTAACCCGGCGAGGAGAACACCCGGACTATACCAACGCCCGAATCGGCGAATCATCAGTTCTGAATTCGCCTTTTTTTCCTGAGCATCCTCGACCAGCTTGATGATTCTACTCAGGGTATTGTCGCTTGTCGTACGAGTCGCCTTGATCGAAAGCATGCCCTCGACATTGTTCGTGCCTGCAAAAACAGGATCATCGATAGTTTTTAATACAGGCCGAGACTCTCCAGTGAGTGTGGCTTCATTCACATGCGAGGTTCCATCAACTATCACACCGTCGGTCGGAATCGATTGGCCGGATCGTAGTAGAAAAACATCACCAACTGCCAATTGCTCGACAGGGATGTCAACCTCGACAGAATCCCGTAGCACGGTTGCCATGCCTGGCGCCAGGTTCATCAATGCACGAACGGCATTTCGTGTTTTATCGACCGTGTAACCCTCAAGCGCCTCCGAAATTGAGTACAGGAACACCAAAATCAATGCTTGAACATGCTGTCCCAGCAAAAATGCTCCGATGGCGGCCACCATCATAAGCAACTCTATCCCGACAATTCTCTCACGGACAAAGTCGGTGATTGCCTCGCGAAAGAAATACCAGCCACCGAGCAGCATGCCAATGCCGTAAAGAACCGTAGAGAGCAGTGATGGGGGCAGCACAATCGACTCAAGGAGGTAGGTAACACCCAAAAGCACACCTGAACCAGCCGAGACAATCACCTTGTTGTTTCGCCACACGGGAGGGTACACAGGCGCCGCTCCCTCATGCAGAATCGGAAAGCCCAGCTCTGATAGTGTTTCCTTGATCGATTCAAGTTCGGGGGCGCCAGTGCCCACGATGAACGAGACCTTGGCCGTTTGTGGATACACTAATAGTTCAGAGAGTCCGGGAAATGCAGAGAGCCTCTTCTCAATAGTACGCGCCTCATTCTCGCAGTCGAGATTGGCAACGCGCCATGTGATCCTATCGCTCAGCTTCGTTGTCATTCGCTACCTCATCCGCATGTCATTTCGCCCGCATTCCTTTTCGCGGACAGGAGTGCGTATGCGCCCTTGATGACAAGTTTCGCTTGTTGGAGATCGACCTCTTCAAGCGGAGATATCTCAATCAAACCTTCGCGGGAGGCGCCTGCACGGATTTTGATGAACCGGTATTCTGTGAACGGTTTTCCATTCTCACTTTTCTGCCGTTCGAATACCAGTACGTACGAAACGTCGTTGAAAGAGACGACGCTTTCCTTTGGTACGACGTAGGCCTGACGGTCACCGTGCTCGATTCGCGCATTCACATACATGCCGGGCAGGAGGTTTGGACATGGGGGGCGCACCGTAGCATAGGCCAAATAGGTTCGGGATGCGGTGATTGAACTGCCGACCTGATACACAGTAGCGGAGTGTTCATGCTTCTCGTTGTTAACAGTGAAATGCACAGACGACCCAGACGCGATTGTACGCGCGTCATTTTCGAACAGGGTGAGCTCAAGGATGAGCTGCTCCGAGCCGACAATCGTGAAGAGTACGTCGGTCGGCGAGACGTACTTACCGAGGTTGACGTTCACGCCCGAAACGTGGCCACTGATAGGTGAGCGAACGGGCAGTAGGGCCGTAATGTTGTCTTCATTCAGTGTTACCGGATTGATTCCGAGCACGACAAGTTTCTGCTCGAGCCCTCGCAGTTGTGCTTTCAGCGATTGGTACTCCGCCGTTGTTTGCTGTGCGCTTTTCTGCGAGTAGACGTCTTCCTTGAATAACTCCTGATGCCGCTTGAATTCGCCCTCAGCATACCCGAGGCGGTGCCTTACATCCAGATAGTTCTGCTGAAGGTCAACAAACTCGGTGTTCTCAATAATCGCAAGCACCTGACCCTTGCGCACAGACGCACCGGGCAGCAGCGATGTCGACTTGATGAAGCCGCCGAAGGGCATGCTCACAGACGCGGTGCCCTGAGGTGTCGACCGTACGGTTCCTGTGACCCGAAGAGCGTCACCAATGGTACCCTTCTCAGCGGTACCATACGAGATGCCTGCAAGTGCTATCTGATCCTGCGAAAGTTCAACGATGTTCTCAGCGAGTTCTTCATGCTCCTCTCCATCAGTAGGAACGGTATGTTCGGAGCGCCCAGAGGTGGGAGCCGAAGTCTTCATTTCTTCCAAATTGTTGTGTGCCTTGTCTGACCCGCTCCGTTCGCCGCAACCTGCCGCGACGAGAATTACGGTCATGTAGGTGATGAACGCCATCGCGGATTCCATTAATCTATTCATTTCTCTATTCCTTCAAGATATTCAAAGTTGATGATTGACATAAGATGATCAAACGACGCTCGCAAGGCACTGCGACGGATCTCGTTTACACGGGTAATGGACTGCACGTACTCGAGATAGTCCATCGCACCGGAACTGTACCCCTTCACGGCTTGCTGCTCGATCTGCCGTGCCTCGGGCAGCGCCTGCTCTTCGTAGTACATGCGGCTATTGCGGTACTTCGAGACGTCATCGCGCAAATTCCGGATTTGGACGTCAAGAGAGCGTATGCGGTACTCCGAGCGCGCGCGTGCGGCCTCGGCCCGGATGCCGGCGGCCTCCACTTTCGCGACTTGGGGGAGGAACCAAAGCGGAACAGCGACGCCTATTCGCACGCCCGTGAAGCGCTGGCCGGAGGGATAGAGGCGTCCACTGTTCGGATCCGCCACTCCGTTCATCGTCTGTGTGGTCAGCCCAAGACTGATGTCGGGAAGCACGCGGTGCAGCTCTACTGTGGCCTCCTTCTCCGCTATCTCTCTATCTAAAATAGGGAGTAGGCGATGGGGACTACCGGTCGCTCCGTCCTTGATGGAAGAAACTTCCGTGGCTGCGGGCAGCGTGGTATCGAGGGGCCGGACTGCTTGCTCGACGTTAAGAAGTACTTGCAGAGTGCGTCCCGCAGTTGCTTGGTCGATCTCTATTTCGCGAAGTTGGTTCCGCACTTCCATTTGATGCGATCGTGCCGTCATCGCCTCGAGCTTTGTCGTTTCACCGACCTTCGCGCGAAGTTCAGCTGCATGCAGGAAGCCGCTGTAGAGGCTGTCCTGAGATGACAGCAGTTGGCGCATCGCGCTCTGATACACGATTTGCCAGTACAGCCGCTTGACCTGTGTTGCGATTTCAAGCCGTGTGCCCGATCGCAGCACACCTGCGCGATCAGCAACCGCCCCCGCCAGGCGGCGCTGCGAAAGATACAGTGTTGGGAAGGAGAAGGTCTGTGCGAGGGTCAAGGCGTTGTCGTTCATTGGCGAGTTTAGTTGCCCATACTCGAAGTCGATGCTGGTCTTGCCCACATCCCACGCTGCACCGCGTGCGGCGTCCGCCGCCTCATACTCCCTCTCCGCGGCGGTCACTTCGAGGTTGGTGCGGATCGCATGCGAGATAGCTTGGTCCAGCGTGAGTCCGGTCGGAATCGCCTCTTGCGCCTGGGTGGGAGCAGCCGAGCACAGGAAGAGTGCAATAGCGGCGGTCACGGCGGTACGTTGCCCCCGAAGGCGGAACCATCCACGCCGGAACCACCCTCCACGCGTCACGAGTACATACAGAACAGGAAGCACAACCAGTGTCAGAAACGTCGAAGTCAGGATACCGCCTATGACCACGGTGGCAAGAGGGCGCTGTACCTCCGCACCCGCTGACGTCGAGATAGCCATCGGAAGGAAGCCGAGCGATGCTACAGCGGCGGTCATGACAACAGGGCGCAAGCGTGTTTTCAGGCCACTCCGCACGCGTTCCTCGATATCTGTCACGCCGTCGCGCTCGAGCGCGTTGAATTCGGAGATGAGCACGATACCGTTGAGCACTGCGACGCCGAACAACGCGATGAATCCCACTCCCGCCGAGATCGAGAAGTGCATCGAGCGTACGAGGAGCGCTAACACACCGCCGATCGCTGCCAGCGGTACTGCCGAGAAGATGAGCAACGTCTGCTTCATCGAATGGAACGTGAAGTACAAAAGCAGCACGATCAGGAGCAGGGCTACGGGAACTGTCATGGCCAGCCGGTTTCGCGCAGCGGTCAGATTTTCGAACTCCCCGCCATAGGCGAGGTAATACCCGGCAGGAAGACGCAGCTTCGCACCGAGTACACGTTGTACATCTTCTACCACGGACTGGATGTCACGACCGCGGACATTGAAACCCACGGTCAGCCGGCGGGCCGCTTTCTCACGTGACACTTGCGCCGGTCCTGACTGAATGCCAATGCGCGCTACCTGCTCAAGTGGAATCTGCGTTCCATCGTGAAGTGTCAATGGCAACGAGGCGATGTCGTCGATATCGGTGCGGAAGTGAGGATCCAACCGGACAACCATATCGAAGCGCCGACCCTCCTCGAAGACGACACCAGTCTCCGTGCCGGCGAAACCTGCCCTCAGCACCCGGTTTGCCTCTTCGATCGGAATCCCGAACTGAGCGAGTCGTGCACGATCGTACTCGACCACGATCTGTGCAAGCCCTGTCACACGTTCGATGTTTCGATCCTCCACGCCGGGAATGCCGCCGATGAGCTCGTTGATTGCTTCCGCACGCTCAGCCAGTGTGTCGAGATTGTCACCAAACAGCTTCACCGCGACATCCTGCCGCGACCCCGTCATCAGCTCATTGAAACGAAGCTGGATCGGTTGCTGGAATTCGAACTTCACACCCGGAATCACCGCGAGCTTCTCCTCCATTAATTCGACGAGTTCCTCGCGCGATTTCGCACTCGACCATTCACTCTTGTCCTTCAGCGTGATGATATAGTCGCCTGTCTCCATCGGTGTGGGATCGGTCGGGATCTCGCCCGGTCCGATCTTGCATATTAAGTGCTTCACCTCGGGGAAGTTCTTCCGCAGGATCTCATTGGCGGTGCGCACCACCTCAACCGTATGCGAGGGCGAGCTTCCCTGCAGAGTGATCACCAGTGCGGCGAGGTCGCCCTCCTCGAGTTCAGGAATGAACTCCCCGCCCAAGCGTCCGAATAACAGCGCGCCGACGAGCAGCAGTGCTAAAGCACAACCAACCACGATACGCTTTCTCCGGAGGGCAAACCCTATCACGGGCTCAAACGCCCAATGGAGCGCATCCATTATTTTATCGGAAACATTCTGCCGCCCTGAGTGACGCACGCGAAGGATGACAGCCGAGATCATTGGGACCCATGTCAGCGACAACAGGAAGGCTCCGAGAATCGCGAAACCAACTACCTGGGCCATGGGACGAAACATTTTACCCTCGATCCCAACGAGAGCAAGAATCGGGAGATACACAATAACGATGATGATTTCTCCAAACGCGGCAGCTTTGCGGATTCGACTTGATGCAGCGAACACCTCTTGATCGATGCGCTCCTGCCCTTGTGTGAAGATGTCAGGATGCTTTACGAATCGGTGTACAATGCTCTCGACGATGATCACGGCCCCGTCGACGATGAGGCCGAAATCGATCGCACCGAGACTCATCAGATTGCCAGTCACGCCGAATAGACGCATCATGATAATCGCAAACAGCATCGACAGCGGTATCACCGATGCGACGATCAGACCAGCCCTAAGGTTGCCGAGCAGCAGCACAAGCACCAGGATCACGATCAGCGCGCCCTCTATGAGGTTGCGCGATACTGTGTTGATAGCTCGTCCGACAAGGTCCGAACGGTCGAGAAATGGTGTAATGCGCACTTCTGCGGGCAACGATTTCTGGATAGCCTCCAACCGCTCTTTGACATTAGCGATCACGAGATTGGCGTTCTCTCCCTTGAGCATCATCACCACACCGCCGACTGTTTCCGAGGTATCGGAGACGAGCGCCCCGTATCTCGTCGCGTGCCCGTACCGGACCGAGGCGACATCTCGGATTAACACAGGTAGATTGTTCACTCGAGCGATGGGAACATTTTCGATGTCTTCAAGCGTGCGCACGAGGCCAACACCGCGGATGAAATAGGCCGACGGTTTGCGATCGATGTAGGCGCTGCCGGTATTCTGATTGTTCTTCTCGAGAGCATCGAAGATATCGGTCATTGAGATGCCCAGTGCCCGGAGCCTTTCAGGGTTCACTGCAATCTCGTACTGTTTGACGAAGCCGCCATAGCTGTTGACATCGGCGACACCTTTTGTGCCCAGCAACTGGCGACGAACGATCCAGTCCTGCATCGTGCGCAGATCCTCGAGCGTGTACTTACCGCGTTGCGTCGGATCTATCTCGAGGGTGTACTGAAAAATCTCGCCAAGTCCGGTGGAGACCGGAGCGAGTTCGATTTCCGCGAGTCCGTCGGGGATTTGTGCTTCGGCTTCACGCAGCCGCTCGCCGATCTGCTGGCGTGCCCAGTAGATGTCTGCTCCCTCCTCGAAAACAACCGTCACCACCGAGACTCCAAGTCGCGAGATTGAACGCAGTTCAATCACGCGAGGGATATTTGTGACGGAAAATTCGATAGGTGCCGTGATGAAATTTTCCACCTCTTGTACTGCGAGCGAGGGAGCGCGTGAGATGATCTGGACCTGATTGTTGGTGATGTCTGGAACAGCGTCGATCGGAAGTCCGAGCATCGCGTAAATGCCACCCGTCAAGAGGGCAAGAGTGAACAGGCTCACCATGAGCTTGTTGCGTATTGAAAAACGAATGATACCTTCGATCATATGGAGGATCCTCCTGGTGCCATGCATGTGTTCCAGGCACGGCCTGTGAATGGAGACGGTTGCCGAATCAGCGCAGCGGCGAATTCGTACGGAAAGCGTCGAGCAGACGCTGGAACCGTACGGCACTGCTTCAGTGCAGCAGAACGTCCTAAACGGCGGGGGATTGCGCGTTCAGGCGCGGTCTCAGATCAGAACCGGAGGATGAAAGATATCCGGGAGGGTGCCTGGGCAGGCGTTGGGAGGAGCGGAGATTTGGACTTGTGTAGCGATAGCCATCCCGAGCAATGCGAGGTATTCACCTGTCACAATAGGGACGTGACATGGACATGTGCATATGTCCGTGTGACGCTCACGAATATGCTCGGAGTGTGATTCACCTGTACTCCCTGTCGCTTGTTTGTACGTGGTTTCCGTCCTTTGCTGTCCGGATAGACCGTACATCATCTCGCTGCACGGGATGGTCATCGAGATTGAGAAAGAAACCAGTATGACAAGACGGATTACCTTTGAATACATAAATTAATCTATAACGAATCCGCTTTTAATGCAAGTCATGAAGTCTGGACAGTCTGGACGGGAGTGTTCAGCAGACTGCCGGATTACTGGGAGAACACCGAAGAGGCCTACGGCATAGCCTCGTTGATTCGAATATCCAGAAAGACGTGACAATCGCGTGGCATGCCGAGACGGACCGATTATGATGGTCTGGCTTTCTCGAGAAGAATTGTGGTTAATAAACATAAAATGGTACCATAATATGCTTCCATATTGGCGGGATATCGATAATACACCTGAATTTTAGCGAATTGTACCAGATAGTATATCTGGAATGGATATATTTTGGTTTCTGTCACTCACTGGGAACGAACGACTGAAGGAGCTCGGGTCTTTCAAGCTTGATTTATACTTTCATCGCTTCACGCTTGATCATCTCTGTGTTGGTGTGCATGTAGGTTTCAGTCACAGCGGAACTGGTGTGCCCGGCGATGTCATGGGCCTGGTAAATCGAGAGTTTCTGTACGCGGCCCTGTGGATCACCATTGACCCACAAGGAAATGATGCTGTGACGCAACGAATGGAAGTGACGTTTATCCGCCGCTCCAAACACCTTCGTCACGTAATATTTGAACCTGTGGCTGATGTAATCCTTGGTGTAGACAGAAGGTGTTCCATCTGGTATCCGAGATCCTCGTGCGAAGACATGCGGGTCCATCACATCTGCTCCGAGACGTTTCACTTTGGACGAGTAACCTCGATACCGCCGAAGGAGAATTCTGAGAATCTCACCATCAGGGAGCGGAATGTCTCTCACGGATGCCTGCGTTTTGGGTGCCCACGTTCCGTTTGGTTCTGCACGGACGAAGATCCACCGTTGTTCCGGATCTTCGCTGAGTCGGACGTTTTCCCAGCGGAGATGAGTGATCTAGGAAATCCTCATCCCGGTGGCAAAGGTCATCACCGTCATGTCGCCTACGTCCTACAACAGGTTCTGAAGGTATTTGAAGCACACGCCCTCGGTGCTTGGCTGGTCGAGAGCCTCATCCATCGTGTTCACGATCTTCCCGAATTCGTCGATGGAGAAGACGGCGTACTCGTTCTTCTTCTGTGCCTTTTCGGACTGGGTTCTCTTTGTCTTCTTGGTGCGGTAGTAAAGAGGATTCTGCTCGATGACTCCGTGCTCCACCATAGGATTGAGGATGATGGAAACGTCGCGCGTGCAATTCCGTTTTGTAGTGATCGCTACATCGAGTGATTCGAGAAACAGATCGAAGAAACGCTGAAGAGCCTTTTCGTTGTATCTGGTCCAGGACTTGCTTTCAGAGTAGGTAGCGGTCTCCACGAATCTGAGGAATCTGTCTATCGTTTTCCGGAAGTTGCTCAGTGTGCTTTCCCGGTGTGTCTTGAGTGTGGGTGTCTGCAGTGCTCCTGTCTCCAGTGCGGAGAGCGTCAACGCCCATGCTTCCTTGCGCGATCTGACCTTAGAGTTTGTTTGGTCTTTGACTTGTTCTTGCGTTACTTTATCTTTTAGGTTCTCCCCGGTTTGATGCGCCTTCTGAAGAGGTGGGGGCAGATGAGGAGAGAAGCCGTGCATGAACTCGACTGCCTCGTCGAGATCGCTTGTGTCACAACTTATCTGTGTTCTCTTGAAATCCGCTGTCGTCTATCGCAATGTCCACACTCCGCCCCGCAAGTACAGGGACTTGGTGCGTTGTTTCTTGTCGCAATACCCGCTTTGCTTAACACTCAGTTTTTTGTTCTTGCCGTTTGCTTTGGGTTATACTGCCATGAGTATGCCTCAGTTATCGGGTAGCCTTCGGTACTGGATAGCTTCTCATGCACAAGAGACCGAAATTGCTGGTAGGATGCAAGACGTTTATTCTGGTGACACTGCTACCAGAATAACTGGCTCCATCTGGCACCAAATTGGTACCATTTTGGATGCAAATCGGGCAATTTTGGTACCAATAGATACAAACAAGGCCCAATATTCCGGTTCTGTAATTCGTTACAAATAAAAATGTTAAATTAAGAGCGAATGTGGCGAAATTGGCATACGCGCCAGACTTAGGATCTGGTGGGGCAACCCGTGGGGGTTCGAGTCCCCCCATTCGCACAAGACACCTACGAGCAAGACAAGGAGTATTCTTTTGGACGTACTGATTCAGTCGACGAACGACGTCGAACACGCAATGGAAATTGTGGTGCCGGCCGAGGATCTCGTCCCGCACTTTGAAAAAGCGTATCGCGAAGAGGGGAAGAAGCTCACCATTCCCGGATTCCGCCCGGGCCGTGTGCCGCTCGCCATCGTGAAAAAACGGTTCGGCGACATGATCGAGTATCAGGCCATCGAAAAGCTGTCGAACGAATTCTTCCAGCAGGCGCTCGAGGAGCGCAACCTGCGCCCGATCGGCGCACCGGTGCTCGAGAATATCGACTTCGAACCGGGCAAACCGCTGACGATCAAAATCCGTTACGAAACCGCGCCGGAAATCGTTGTGACGGGCTACAAGGATCTTCAGCTCGAGCGCTTCGTCCACGAAGTGGCAGACGATGAGGTGGAGGACGAAATCACCGCGCTGCGCAAGGCGCGCCGCACTCTAGTTGAAGCCGAGAAGGCCGACGAGGAGGGATATCTCGTGACCTGCGACGTCACCATCCTTGACGCCGAGGGTGCACCTCTGCCGGATCGCAACTATCCCGATCTGAAAATCGATCTCGGCGAGGATGGTGTGAATCGCGACCTCAAAGCCGAACTGCTGAACATGTCGGCAGGGGAGGAAAAGGAGGCGGATCTCACCTTCGATTCCACCGACGGCGAAAAATCGGAACGCGCGCGCATCAACGTCAAAAAAATCGAACGCATCATCCTGCCCGAACTCGACGACGCCTTCGCGTCGCTCGTCACGGGCGGACGCATCACCACCTTCGACGCGCTGCGCGCAGATGTGCGCACGTATCTCGAGAAGAGCTGGAAGGAGCGCTACGAGGGCATGCTGCGCGACGATCTCGTCAAACAGCTCGTCAACAACAATCCCTTCAATGTGCCGCGTTCGGTGGTCAATGAACTGCTCGACGGTTTTGTGAAGGAAGTCGAAGGCCGCTATCCGGATAAAAAGCTGCCGGCGAGTTTTAAGGTGGACGAATTCCGCAGCGCCCGCGAGGACGAGGCGCGCTTCCTCGCCAAGTGGATATTCATCCGCGACGCGATCATCGAGGCCGAAGGCCTGACAGTGGGCGAGGAGGACATCGAGAAAAAGGCCGACGAGGATTCCGTACGCCTCGGCATCGCGAAGGAACACCTGCTCTCGTTCTACCGCCAACCCGAACGCTCGGCCACGCTGTTGTACGAAAAGGTGATGGACTATCTTCTCGCCGCATCCGTTATCAAGGATGTAGACGATGAAGACGTGCGCGGCACCGCACTCGACGGTCTGCACATGCATGACCACGACCACGATCATCACGACCACGATCATCACGACCACGATCATCACGATCACGATCATCACGATCACGATCATCACGACCACGATCATCACGATCACGACCACGATCATCACGATCATTCGCATCACGACCATGATCACGACCACGATCATGAGGATGATGAACACAAAGACACAAAGGGTTAAACATGTCGCAGAACATACACGACTTCACCAGCGTCCTGAAAGACGTGGCCGGCACCAGCGAGGCGGCGTCGATCATGAATCAGCTCGTGCCCATCGTCGTCGAGACCACGGGCCGCGGCGAACGCAGTTGGGACATCTTCTCGCGCCTTCTGCGTGAGCGCATCGTCTTCATCGGCACGCCGATCGACGACTACGTTGCGAGTCTCGTTGTTGCGCAGCTCCTGCATCTCGAATCCGAGGATCCGACCAAGGACATCTCGCTGTACATCAACAGTCCGGGCGGCAGCGTCACAGCCGGACTCGCGATCTACGATACCATGCAGTACATCCGCGCCGACGTGTCGACGATCTGCATCGGCCTTGCCGCGAGCATGGGTGCCATTCTTCTGGCGGGCGGCGCCGCGGGCAAACGCATCGCGCTTCCGCACGCGCGTATCATGATTCATCAGCCGGCGGGCGGGACGCAGGGTCCTGTCACCGACATCGAGATCTACACGCAGGAAATCATCCGTGTGAAAAAGACGCTGTACGCCATCCTCGCGGAGCATTCCGGTAAAACCGTGGAGCAGATCGAGATCGACTCCGACCGCGACAAGTACATGAGTCCCGAGGAAGCCCGCGAATACGGGCTGATCGACACGATGCTCGTGAAGAAGGTCAAGCCGGTCGAGCCGGCCTAATTACGCGCGGGGCGCCGCGCGCTCCGCTCAACTTCCACCCATCAAGGGGTCGCCATGAAAAAGTTCGCCGCAATTGCCGCAGCCGCTCTGTTGCCGGTCCTGATACTGTCGGGCTGTCTGAATTACGAGCAGAAAGCCACGCTGAATGCCGACGGATCCGGAGAGATGGAAATCCATTACTGGACCAAGGAAGACAACGTCCAGTGGATGGGGAACGACAATTTTTCCTTCCAGGAATCCGAGATCAAGAATCGCTACACCAACAGCGGCGTCGAGGTTGAGAAGGTGACCGTCGATCTGGACGTCAAGGATTCGACCCGGCACGTTCGTCTCGAGGTGTCGTTCAAGGACATCAACAAGCTGTCCGAGACTGCGGCATTTAAGAACGCCACGTTCTCGTTCAAGCCCGAGGGCGACAAGCTGGTGTTCAAACAGACGATCAAGGGAAGCAACAACGCCAATGGCATGGGCATGGAGGAATTCAAATTCGTCTATTCCTACACGATGCCGGGCGAGGTTGTGGCGAGCAATGCCACAAAGGTCGATGGCAGCACGCTCACGTGGCAGTACTCGCTGCCCGAGCTGTCGAAGGATGTGATGCTGACCGCCACGGTGAGCACAGGCTCAGGCTTCGACATCACCTGGGTCCTGACCATCGCCGGCCTGGTGCTCTTCCTCGGTGTGATTGTGGCGCTGCTGATACGACGCAAGAAACCGGCGCCGACCGTTTAATCGGTCCCGGCTTCCAGCGGCATTTTCAACACGGCCTCCGAATCGATCGGGGGCCGTGTTCCATTTTGTACGAGTCGTATCCATTTGACGAGGGCGTGTTCGTACCAGTCCTCGAGTCCGGGATAATACACCGACGACGCCGCGAGGAAGTCGAGCAGGTCCAGCGGTTCGGGATTCAGCGTCTGCAGACGGCATGCGGCCTCGCCGAGCACGAGTCCGTCGCGGCGAAGCAGGAGCGCGTCACCGTCGGACGCCGTGCAGCGCGCGGTATCGATAAGCGCTGTCAGCTCGCGCAATGTGAGCGGATCGGCGGACGTGTTGCGCGCGAGTGTGTAGTCGCCGCCTTCCTCGTCCACCGCGCGGTATCGGATCTCCGTATCCGTTTTTTGGGCGCGTATGCTGCACACGCCGCCCTCCGGAGTGCGCGTGCGCGTGATGCGCGCGATCTCCGTTTCCTCCGGCAGCAGATCCGGCAAGTATTCGCCGCTCACGAAGGCCGCGTCCATCGCGCGCACCATGACGAGTACCGCGGGTGGCAGCGACGGTTGCCGCAGCATTTCGGGCATGTCGTTGGGTATGCCGCTGGCGGCCTCCTCGATGAGGAGGTTCTGCCGCAGTGTTCCCTTTACTGCGGCGATGCGCGTGAGATTTTCATCCCAATATGTTGCGGGCCTGAATCCCGGTGCGAATGTGGGCATGGGGTGTAGTGTACAGAAGCCGCGGCAATGGTGCAAGGTGTTTGCCGCAGTTCTTTCTCCTGACTCCTTCCTCCTGTATCCTCACACGAGCGTGAGGATACAGGATACAGGATACAGGAGACACGGGTTGGAATCGTGCATGTCTCCTGACTCCTTCCTCCTGTGTCCTCACACGAGCGTGAGGATACAGGATACAGGAGACACGAGTTGAAATGGTGCATGTCTCCTGACTCCTTCCTCCTGTATCCTCACACGGCCTTCGTAGATCGAACTACCCAACTACCAACTACTAACTACTAACTACCATCTACCCATCCCAGCCCACGCTGGTGCCGGCGCCACAACAACCCGCGTTTCACCTGAGAAGGGATCGATATACTCCAGTCTCCACGAATGGAGGAGATACCCGGGATCCCCCGGATTAACAGGCGCGGGATCGGGTGCGGCCGCGGGACCGCGGTAGAAACGGTCTCCGACAAGCGGATGATCGATCGATGCGAGATGTATGCGGATCTGATGCGTGCGTCCGGTCGGAATTGTAACACGGAGCAGGGAGGTGGAGGCGGACTCGTCCCGCGCGAGCACCTCGCATACACTCACGGCGTGTTTGCCCGATGGCGTCACATCGTGAATGCTTCCAAGCCGCGCATGTTCGACGCGTCCGATAGGTGTGGTGATGGTGAAGGAGTCCCGCTGCGGCAGTCCCTGCACGAGGGCCAGGTACGTTTTCGCTATGCGGCCTCCGCGCATCATCGCGTGAAAGGCCGTGGCCGCGCGCGTGGTGCGTGTGCAGAGAATGGCGCCCGTTGTGCCGCGCCCCAGGCGGTGCGCGGGGATCACTGCGTCGCCGTACAGACGCCGCGCCCGCAGTACCAGGGTGTTCTCGAGATACAGACCACCGGGCAGCACGGGCAAACGGTCGGGCTTGTCGAAGACCAGTACGTCGTCATCACTGTATAGAACGGGCAGTTCGTCCGGCACCTCCGGTTCGATCCAGGGCGCACGATGATATTCCAGCAGCATGCCCGCGCGCAATGGATCAGTGGCGCGTATCGTCTGTCCGTTGCAGGTGATGAAACCGCCTGTGAAGCGAAGTATCCACTGCTCCTCGTCGAGGTGTCCGTGATGCGTCATGTAATACTGCAGCGCAGGTTTCCCTTGCCATGCGCGCGAAATGCGATCGCGGTATGTGTATCCTCCGTTGAACATGCCTCCATAAGATAGCACGCGGAGACGAATTGCTCCCGGGCGATGCGGAGGGGCTCCGTCGTCGTCCCATAATTCGGAAGTGCTGCGGCTGCACTCCGACGGTAGACCGTAGAAGGGTAGGTCGATCTACGAAGGCCGTGTGAGGAGACAGGAGTCAGGAGCCAGGTATTGAATCAGTACGTGTCTCCTGACTCCTTCCTCCTGTCTCCACCCGCTCGTGTTAGGAGAAAGGAGATACGAATCGATTCCAACATCTTGCTTCTCTTGCTTGCCCGCCGTACTATTGCCCCAACCTGAGCCGGTAGTTTGTTCTTCCCCGCGGAAATCTGAGAAGCGCCCTCCTCCCGTTGGATTCTTTATCATTTGCAGACTCCTCTGCACTCCGGCCTCCCCCGCGTACCTAGAGCATTGACGAATCTTGGCCCTCGTTCGAGATAACGGACGCCTGTGTGGTCATCGACGCATGGTACATCTGTGTGTGATCGGTATCGAACTGTTCCTGCCTGCAGCGCCCATGCTGGCGGCGGAGATGCCGCGCATCACGCGTACCGCGGACACGTTGATGTATGTCATCATCGCTCTGTTGTTGATGCTTGGTGCACTCGCCGTGTTCTACGCACACAGACGCGCGACCCGGAATGCGTTACGAACTTTACAGGACGAACTGCAGCGGTCCGAGACCACCTTCTCGGCTGTGTTTCACGGTAGCCCCATTGCATTGGCGATAAGCCGCCTCTCCGATGGCGCCTTCCTGGAAGTGAACGACGTCTTTCTCCGCCTGATCGAGTATCCGCGCGAGGACGTCCTGGGCCATTCAAGTGTGCAGCTACACGTGGCAACGGCGGAACAACGGAAGGAGCGGATACAATCGGTGCTCGAACACGGATCTGCCCGTGAGATCGAATTCACCATACGCGCGCGTTCCGGCGCGATAAAATCTGTTCTCGGCTCCATTGTGATAGTCGATCTCTTCGGAGAAAGGTGTACGATTTCATCCATGATCGACATCACTGCCCGGAAGACGGCCGAACGTGAAGCACAATATTTCGACCGTCAACGACAACTCGCGCTCGACGCCGCTCAGATGGGATGGTGGCATTACAATCCCATCACGAACAGGTCAACATGGGATACACGATACGCGGAGATATTCGGCGTCACCGGGAGCGAACGCGACAATGATCTGATTCTGAAATTGCTCCATCCGGATGATCTTCCGCAGGTGCTGAAGGCCGTTCAAGCGGCACTCGATCCTCAGCACCCGGCGCCCTACATGATCGTGTACCGTGTGCTCCCGGAAACGGGTGGCCTTCGATGGGTCGAGGCACATGGGGTGGCCGAATTCGACGGTACAGGTGATACTCGCCACGCCGTCAGTTTCGTGGGAACGGTTCGTGATATTACCGACCGTGTGAATACGGAAGAGGCGCTCCTCACCGAATCCACCCGTCACGCGGAGGAACTCGAACGGCGTGTTGCAGAGCGGACCGCGCAGCTTGAGATCGCAAACAAGGAACTGGAATCCTTTGCCTATTCGGTGTCGCACGATTTGCGCGCACCACTGCGAACAATCGACGGTTTCACCCGCATGTTGCTCGAGGACCATGCGCCGAAGCTCGATGCCGAAGGCCGCCGCATCTGCACGGTAATCGCCGATGGCGCTGTGAAACTCGGTGTACTGATAGACGATCTGCTCGCTTTCTCACGTCTCGGCCGGACCGAGATGAAAAACTCTCGCATCGACATGCTGGCGGAGGTGCGTCAGGTGTTTCGTGAATTGATGTCCGGCAACGAACACGCACACGTCGATCTGCAGCTCGGTACTCTGTTGCCGGCACGAGGTGACGAAACGATGATTCGACTCGTGTGGACCAATCTCCTCTCGAATGCATTAAAGTTCACGTCGAATACTCACTCCCCGCGCATAGAAATCACCGGCACCGCGCATGATGGTTTTGTGGAATACACGGTGCGCGACAACGGCGCGGGCTTTGACGCACGGTACTCCGACAAACTGTTCGGTGTTTTCCAGCGTCTGCACTCCGTCAAAGAGTATCCGGGAACCGGCGTTGGTCTCGCAATTGTGAAACGAATTGTCGAGAGACACGGAGGCAGCGTGCGCGCACAGAGTACGCTGGGAGCTGGCGCGGCCTTCACATTTTCTCTACCAACAGGAGAACATCCATGACCATCCCTGACATTGTCGATATTCTTCTCGTGGAGGATAATCCGGGTGATGCCGAGCTGATCGTAAGAGCCATTCGACGACAGAACATTCTCAATCCCCTGCACGTGGTCGAAGACGGGGCGGAAGCACTCGATTTTATATTCTGCCGCGGCAGCTACGCTCAGCGTACCATGACCATGCAGCCAAAGATGATCATGCTTGATCTCAAGCTTCCTAAAATCAACGGATTGGAAGTGCTCGAGGCCATCAAACGTGAAGAGGCGACACGGCACATCCCCGTGGTTGTTGTTACCTCGTCGAGTGAGGATCCCGATATCAAAACTGCCTATGCGCTCGGAGTGAATAGTTATGTGGTGAAACCTGTCGAGTCCACTGCCTTTATTGAAGCGATGGCCCAGATCGGACTGTACTGGCTGCTTGTGAACGCACCGCCACGATAGGGCGGTGGGGATGTGGATGGTCGAAGGTGGAAAGTGGAAAGTTGGAAGGTTGAGAGTGGAAAGTGGCAAGGTTGAAAGTTGTGAAAGGTAGGGAGGGGAGGGGGTGTAACAATTCGAGGGATACGGCTGTCAGGTTCCTATAGGGGGAATCTGTCAATACGATGCCGCGTTTCATCACATCAAAGCGAGGGTCCCATGATTGGTCTGATACGATTTGTGAAGACGCGTGGACGCACACGAATTGGATACCTTATCCTGCTGGTGATGTTGTCGTTTGTGTGTGAGACAGGAGCGCAGCCGGTGCTCAATTTTAAACGCATCACGGTCGACTGGCCCAGAGTCGAAATGTATTTCTCCGTGGGGTGCAACGGATTGCCAGTGTACTTCACCGACAAACAACATCTGGCGGTGATGGAAAACGGACTCCCCGTCGGATCCTTCGATCTGTGGTGCCCCGACCCGACCACACGCTGCCCGATGTCGGTGGCGCTGGTGTTTGATGCGGGCGGATCGATGGCCGGAAGCGGAAACGCCGGTGCAAGAGCCGCGGGCAATGCGTTTGTCGATTTGATGGACGGCACTGTCGACGAGGCCTCGGTCATATGGTTCTCGTCGACGGTTACCACCGCGCAACCAATGACCAAGTACAAGGATCTGCTCCACACCGCCATCAATGGTCTGCCCGCAAGCAGTCTCGGAAAAATGTGGGACGGCGTCTACCAGGGTCTGCAGTCCGTCGTGCTCACCGGCACCAATCCGTGCACGGCGGTCATCTTTCTTACCGATGGTCCGGACGCGGGAAGCACGCATACACAGGCGGATGTCATCTCGCTCGCCTCTCGCAACCGAATACGCGTTTTCCCTATCGGCTTCGGGCAATATGCTCCGACCGCAGCGCTGCAATCGGTGGCGGATCTCACCGGCGGCAGGTATTACCCCGCTGCGGAAGCAAATGAATTCACGGCTATTTACACCGAACTGTCACAGCTCGTGCGCCAGGGATTTCAGGAATGCCGCATCGTGTACAACAGCAGTTGTATGGACGGGAGCATGCGCAAGGTGGATCTCTCGGTGCTGAACTTCTGCAATGGCAACGACACAAAAACGAAAACATACAAGGCGGCATTGGATTCGTCCACGTTCATTCCATTGAATATCGGACTCGGCTCAGCGGCTACTCGCGGCTTGCAGACCGTCACCGTACCGCTGCAACTCTGGTCGCCCGTGGACCCGGCAGGAGTGTTTCACCCTGCGACGTGGACGATTCTCTTCGATACTACACGTCTGTCATTCACCGGCATCACCACACCGCCAGGTACGCTTCTCGAAAACGTGCCGGTCACAGTCACACATATTTCGGGCGGGATCATTCTGCAGACCTTGGAGAAAAAAGTCATTCACGCAACGACTATCCCCGAGGCACTGGCGCATCTCACCTTTACCGCCGCGGATCTCACGGGCAGGGACACGGTGCAGGTTCCGTTGGACCTCACCTCGTGGATGTTTGAAGCCGGATGTTTCCGTCCTGTATTGCAGGATGGAGCCGTCACCGTTGTACCGCGATCACCGAGTGTCCTCTGCGACATGGTGCTGCCCACCGCGCTCGCGTGGTCGTGGCGCGACCGGACCTACGTCGCGCATCCTTTCCTGGCAAAACAGGTGATAGTGAATACCGGGGACCTCGAAGCGACAAATACACGCTTCACTATCGAAATCGACACAGCCGACTTTGTGCTCGAATCTCCGCGTGTCTTCACGCAGGCCGGCGTTCCTCCCACAGCCGGTCCTGGTCTGTTCTCCGAAGGGGCCTGGGCCGTGTCGGCCAAACCTCGCGCGACTTCAGATACTCTGTTCATCTCGATGCTGGCGGAATTCGACAACCATCCTCCCGTTCGCTGCAGGAAAAAAATCTACGTTCCTTCCGCGTTGCACGTGCGCGCTGCCGATACACTCGTGAATTTCGGCGATGTGGTTGTTGGCCGCGAGCAGCAGCGGTCGCTGCGTATCGTGAATGATGGCACCGCACCGGTATCCATCCAGTCGGTGCAGGTGGCAGGCTTCAGTGCATCATCTTTTGTGGTGAACAGGGATCCCTCGGGAACGATACTATCACCGGGAACGAGTGCCGATGTGGATCTGGCCTTCCGTCCGTCGGCTCTCGGAAGGAGAAGCGCGGAACTGCGTATCGTTACTGATGACGAGCAGGTGCTGCTGATGCGTGTGGGCTTGACGGGGAACGGCGTGCAGATGGTGCCGCAGCCCCGTATGTCGCTGACAACGGATTCCATCGACTTTGGTCCCGTTCTCCTCGGCAACACCGCGCGCCGTTCCGTGTCCGTGCAGAATACCGGCGCGGCCACGCTGCATTTCCTCACGCAATCCATGACACGTTTTGATGCAGACCAGTTTACCATCGCCCCGCGCTTTCCGGATTCACTACGCATGGGTGAAAGGGCCAATGTGGAATTTGTCTTTACTCCGACACGTGTCGGACGGCTTCTGACGGAGTATACACTGACCGTCGACGACACCGCTCTGCGCAACCCTGTCATCCGACTTGCCGGAACAGGTGTGATCCAGTCGGCGCCTCATCTGACTCTCAGTACACGCCTGCTCGACTTCGGGAACATCCGGCTCGATACCAGCGCCGAACGCACGCTCGTTGTGTCAAACGCCGGGACTGCCGATCTCACGTTTTCCGTATGGCAGGTGCAGGGTCCGGACAGTGCGGACTTCACACTCCTCAGCGGTACAACTTCGACGCTGATACCCGGAGGTCAGACGGTTGTGACCCTGCGCTGCGCGCCGTCACAAATCGGCGGACGCCTGGCACACCTGACTATACGGAGCAACGATCCTCTCTCGCCCGACACCAGCGTCATCCTGTCCGCCAACGGATATCCCACGGCGCTAGATCGAACACCCGGATGGGCGCGCGACATTACGCTGGGCGAAATGTATCCGAATCCTGTACGCGGCGTGGGTGTGATACACTGCACGCTTGCACATGCCGGCACGCTTCGCATCACTCTGTGCGATGCGCTCGGCCGCGAGTTGCGTCTGCTCGCGCACGGGCAGTTCGAGGCCGGAGTGTATGCCATACCCGTGGAAACCATGTCGCTCCGCAACGGCACCTACTTCGTTCGTGTCCATACATCATCGGGTTCACTGGCACGCGGATTTGTTATTGCCAGGTAATCCTGCCGCGGTACACCCGCGTCGTTCGTACGCTTTGCAGTTTTTGATCCGTCCGTGCCGGATGCTCTTGGCTATTGCGGGCGAAAGCCGTACTATTCCGGCGTACATCCGGGGGTGTACCAGTCCGACGCTAGTGTTTCAACTCCTTGCGGCAGGAGGTCTATTTGTTGTCTGTACGACATTGCACCGTCCGAATTACTGGTATTACTTGCATCGGCTGTGTATGGCCGATAGAGATGTCACTTTCGGCACTGCCGGGAGTACGAAGCGCGTCCGTTGATTATGCGGAAGAAGTTCTGACTGTCGTCTACGATGGCGCTCTTCTGCGTCCGCACGATATTCTGTCGCGACTGCGCTCCATCGGACACGAGGCGGTAACAACAACGCTCGAATTCGGCATAGAAGCCGGTGCCGCAGCGGCACCACAGACGGATCTGCAAGCCCTTCTCGCGCAGACCGACGGTGTGCTCACCGCATCCGTCGACGCGGGGTGTGAACGTGTACGGGTGTCTTGTATCCCCGCGATGATATCCGTCTCTGACCTGACATCGCTGATACGGAACGCGGGATACAACATTCCCATCCCTCCCGCCGAGGCTGCGCCGGCCGACGAGACTATCCCGGTAACACGCGACACCCGAGCACGGGAGAAGGCACGGATATTCATTGGAATCGCACTCACGCTGCCACTTGTCGCCGTGAGTATGGCGCGTGACATGCTGAATGTGTCTTTTCACGGAGACATCCTTCTCCTCTTTGTGCTCGCGACGCTGGTGCAGGTCCTGATCGGAGGGCGTTTCTATGCGGGCGCCCTGCGCGGCCTGCGCGCGGGCCATCCCGACATGGATGTGCTCGTGGTTCTCGGATCGAGCATCGCATATCTTTCGAGTCTGGGTGTATCACTCGGCCTTCTGCCGGGCTCCGATGTGTATTATGAGACGGGCGCCGTGATTGTCACGTTGATCCGTGTCGGGAAATATCTGGAGATGGGTGCGCGCGCGCGCGCGGGTGGCGCCTTCGAACGTCTTCTGGCCACAAGACCCGAGACGTGTACGGTTCTGCGCGATGGAGCGGAGTACGTAGTGGCCTATTCTGACGTCCGAGTCGGCGATCTGCTTCGTATTCTTCCAGGCGAACGTATACCTGTCGATGGCATCATTACGCGTGGGTCTTCGCGTCTCGATGAATCCATGATCACCGGTGAGATGATGCCGGTGAGCAAGGGCCCGGGCGACACGGTCACCGGCGCAACGCTGAACCACGACGGCCAGCTCTATATCGAGGCCACGAGGGTCGGTGCCGATACGCGGCTCGCGCAGATCGCGCGCCTCGTGCGTGATGCGCGCACGGGTCGTGCGCCTCTGAGGAAACTCACGGACGAGGTGGGCCGGTATCTCGTACCCGTGATCATCGGATTCGCGGCATGCACCTGTGTCGGTTGGATGGTTGTGGCCGAGGCGGGATGGTCCGTGGCCATGATGAATACTGTTGCGGTGCTTGTCATCGCCTGCCCCTGCGCCATCGGCCTGGCCGCTCCCACAGCGGTGATGGCGGGCATGGCGGGCGCTGCGGAAGCGGGCGTGCTGTTCCGGAGCGGAGACATGCTCGAGCGAGCGGGACAGGCACACATCGTGGTGTTCGACAAAACCGGCACACTTACCACCGGCACACCCCGTGTCACCGACATTCTCCCATGTGACGGATATACTCCCGAAGAAGTGCTCCGCCTTGCGGCAAGTGTGGAGCGAGGGACCGATCACCCGATTTCCCGGGCACTGGCAAAAGAGGCGGAAGCACGTGCCGTGTTTATTGTTGACGCGGAGGACGTGCGAACCTTTGGCGGATCGGGTGTGCGCGGAACGATTGCATCATTGACCGTGGCCGTCGGGAATGAGTCCATGGCACGCAATGATGGAGTCGATACGGATGCGCTGAAGCAGCTCCTCGAACCGCTGCAAACGGATGGCAAGACAACGATAATCGTCACCGCGCGTGAGAGGGGAAGTGACACATCCGCGGTTCCCGTCGGCATCATCGCTGTTGCCGATACAGTGCGTCCCGACGCGGCCGCCGCCGTTGCCGATCTGAAAACGCTGGGCATCGACATGGTGCTGCTCACCGGCGACAGCCGGCGTGCCGCCGATGCGCTTGCCGGGCAGCTCGGCATTCCACGTGTGCTTGCGGAACGGACGCCCGAGCAAAAGGCCCGTGCCATTCAGGAACTGCAGGAGGCGTGTACGCTGGGGAATTACGCGCATCCGACGGTGATGATGGTGGGTGATGGAATAAACGACGCTCCGGCGCTTGCTCAAGCGGATGTGGGTATCAGTTTCGGAAGCGGCACCGATATTGCGCAGGCAGCCGCGGGGGTAACGATACTGTCGAACGAGGTGGGCGCGGTGACACAGGCCATACTGCGCTCGCGAGCGACATCGCAGACGATCATCCAGAACCTTGTCTGGGCGCTGCTGTACAACGTCGCCCTCATTCCGATCGCGGCGTACGGCCTGCTCGTGCCGATGGCGGCCGCGGGTGCCATGGTATGCAGCTCGCTTTTTATGGTCACCAACAGTCTCTATTTGCGCAGAACGACGCTGCGCTCCGACAGCCGTGTGCCGACGGCCGGACGCATGGTGCTGCGCCAGATCCCGCGACTCGCCGGTCCGGCGCTTGCACTCGGCCTGCTCATCGTGGTGCCGATGGTGAGCATGTCCGAGCCGATGGAGATACGCGGCGCGATTGCCGGCGCCATGACTTCGCCGGCCATGATGGTGATGGCCATTGCCAACGGCCTCATCGCCGTTTCGTACTCATCGATACCGTTTTTTCTGATCATTTTCGTGCGCAAACGCACCGACATGCCCTTTACATGGGTGCTCTTCCTCTTCGGACTGTTTATCCTGGCCTGCGGCATCACCCACATGGTGCATGTGGTGGGAGTATGGAGGCCGGTGGATGCCTGGCAGGCGCTTGTGGATTCGCTCTGCGCCGCCGTATCCTTTGCAACGGCCATCGCGCTGTGGCCCACGCTGCCAAAACTTCTCGCCATACCGAGTCCGACGCAGTTGCGCACTGTAAACGCGGCCCTGGAGCGCGAGAAGGACAAACTGCTCGAAACACAGCAGGCCCTGCAGCGTGCATACAACGAGGCGGATTCGCTCGTCGCAACACGAACACACGAACTGCGGGAGGCAAACGCGCGGCTGCGGGCAGAGATCGACGAACGTATTCGCGCAGAAGAGAATTTGCGCACGAGTGAAGCGTACTTCCGCAGCATCTTCGAAAACTCGCTTGTAGGATTTTCCATCACGAATCCCGATGGCACCCTTCGTACCAACGCAACCTTTCGGGCTATGCTCGGCTACTCAGAAGCTGAACTTGCGTCGCGAAATTGGATGGACATTACACATCCCGACGATGTAGAATCCTCGTTGCTGTTTGTAGCACAGGTCATGCGCGGCGATGTTTCCGCAGCGCGATTCGAAAAGCGATACATCACCAAATCAGGTCAGGTTATCTGGGTGGACCTCGCCACTGTGCTGCGTCGTGATGCCGCCGGCGAGCCGCTCTACTTCATCACCGCGATGCAGGATATTACTGCACGGAAACAGCTCGAGATGAAATTACGGGACGCCAACATCCATCTCGAGGAACGTGTGGCGGAAAGAACCGCGCAGGTGGAGGCCGTGAACAAGGAGTTGGAGGCCTTCTGCTACTCGGTGTCGCACGATTTGCGCGCACCGCTGCGGCATCTCGACGGGTATGTGGAATTGCTGCTCGAGAACACCGCGGGCCAACTCGACGAGACCGGCTCGCGGTACGCGGGCTGCATCTCGACCGCGGCGCGGCAGATGGGCGGTCTCATCGATGATCTGCTGAAATTCTCACGCACCGCCAAATCGGAATTGACAAAACGTCCCGTGGTAATGAATACACTTGTGCAGGATATCGTCTCGGTCCTGGATCAGATCCACACACAGCGTGTGATTCACTGGACGATCGGCGAACTGCCCGACGCGCCGGGGGAACGTAATCTGCTCCGGCAAGTCTGGACCAACCTGCTCGACAACGCGGTGAAATATACGCGGCAGAAGGAGCAGGCGCGCATCAGCATCAAGGGGCGCGATGCGGGAACATATGCTGAATACACTGTAAGCGACAACGGTGCGGGTTTCGACATGCAATATGCCGGAAAGCTGTTCGGCGTATTCCAACGTCTGCACACGAGCACGGAGTTCGAGGGGAATGGCATCGGACTTGCAACCGTGCAGCGCATCATTCTTCGCCACGGCGGCCGCGTGTGGGCGGAAGCGGAACTCAACCGCGGCGCAACGTTTCACTTCACCTTACCCTACGAACCGGAGGAGAACAATGGGTGACATGCGCAAGGTTCTGCTGGTGGAAGACAGCCCCATGGATGCAGAACTGATACTGGAGGGATTCACGCAGTTACGGCTTGCGAATGATGTCGTCCATGTGCGTGACGGTGTCGAAGCACTCGAATACCTGCGCAGGCAGGGACAGTATACAAACCGCGAATCGGGTGATCCAGTGGTCGTGCTGTTGGATGTGAAAATGCCGCGAATGGACGGCATTGAAACTCTTGCCGCCATTCGCGGCGATGCTGCCCTGCGGTATATTCGAGTGGTAATGCTCACATCCTCATCACAAGAGGAGGATATTCTGCGAAGTTATAAACTCGGTGCGGACGCCTTTGTTGTCAAACCTGTGCGATATCAGAAATTTATGGAGGCGGTGCAGGCCATCGGCCTGTTCTGGGCTATAGTGAACGAAAGGCCGCCGGACATCTTGTATCGATAACGTCTATCACGAGCGGAGAAATCATGTCTCAACCAGATGCGGAATTTCCAGCAGACGTGGGGAACATGGCATTGCGTGTCCTGTACCTCGAGGACTCGGAAGGCGACTATGAGCTTGTGTCCGCAAAATTGCGCAAGGAGTGGTTCAATGCGGAGGTCAAGTGGGTGAACTCCGAGCGACGATTCATTGCTGCACTCTCGGAACGTGTGTTTGATGTTATTCTCTCCGACTATGACCTGCCCGGATATAATGCACAGCAGGCGCTGCGTATCGCCCAGGAACGTGCCCCGACAACTCCGTTTCTGTGTGTTTCAGGAGCAATTGGTGAGGAGACCGCAGTTGATCTTTTAAAACGCGGCGCGAAGGATTACGTGTCGAAATTTCGTCTCGACCGGCTCTCCCTGGCCATACTTCGAGTGCTCGAAGAAAAGAGTAGTCTCGAAGCGCGGCATGCGGCGGAAAAGGCGCTGCGTGAAAGTGAATATCTGTACAGATCCTTGTTCGAGAACATGCTTAATGCCTTTGCTCTCTGTCGGATGATTGAAACGGACGGGTCAGCTCCCGATTTTATATACATCACTGTCAACGCGGCTTTTGAAAGACAGACCGGACTGACCGATGTAGTCGGGCGTCGGCTCAGCGAAATTCTGCCGAAAGCCGTGGAGCTTGATCTCGACCTGCTACGAATCTACGAGAATGTCGCCAACACAGGAGCACCACAGAGTTTGGAGTATTACATACAATCAATGGGGCTGTGGGTCAACCTCTCTGTATACAGCCCGATGCCGGCTCATTTTGCGGTGGTGTTCGACGTGATAAACGAGCGAAAACGTGCGGAGAAAGCGCTCGTGGAAAGCGAAACCAGATTCCGTGCACTCACGGAATACTCCGCGAGTTGGGAGGCGTGGTTTGATGCACAAGGCGCACTCGTGTGGATGAACAACAATGCAGTCACGTTTACAGGGTACACACCCGCGGAATATATCGACTCGGGCGACGTGTTCGGCATGATCGTGATCGAAGAGGATCGCGAGAAACTCCAACTTGCCATGCAGGACGCATTGCGTGGTTCTAGCGGCGACTGCCTTGAAATTCGTGCCAAATGTAAGGATGGTGGCACGATATGGGTGACGGTCTCCTGGCGTCCGCTATATGACGGGCAAGGCCACTTCATTGGATTCAGGACGAGCGCGCACGACGTGTCGGACAGGATTAAGGCCAACCTCAAATTGCAGGAACGGATGCAGGAAATGCAGCGATTTTTTAATCTCACAGTCGACCGTGAACTCGCAATGGTCGCGATGAAAAAGGAGGTCAATGCTTTGCTGCAGGCACTCGGAAAGGAAGCAAAATATTCGATTGATGAATGATGGACTTTCCGGAACCCGTGCGGGAAACGTTGCGACACAACTGTGGTGTGGATATTACGCAGTTCGAACCATCATTTGTGGAACGCTGCATTATGCAGCGAGTGTCCGCACTCATGTGTACGGGTGTATCCGAATATGTATCACTCATCGTCGAATCCCCGGGAGAGTCGCATCAACTTGTGAAATTGTTGTTCAACGGTTATAGCGCATTCTTTCGTAACACATTTACCTTTGCGGTGTTCGAACATACAATTGTACCGAGACTCACACGAATCTCGAACGAAACGCAACATAGAGAATTACGAGTGTGGTCCGTCGGTTGTGCGGCCGGACAGGAATCGTACAGTCTGGCGATACTCCTCGAAGAGGCCTCCGCGAAAGAGCCCCGCGGATTGCCCTACCGGATGTTTGCCACGGACTTATGCAAGGTGCAAATAGCGAAGGCCGCGTTGGGAGCATACCCGGAAGCGGCATTGCTGACACTGACGATGGAACGTGCATCAGAGTGGTTCACCGTCAGCAACGGCATGTGTGTGGTGAATGACGTCTTGAAACGCAACATTGAATTTTCCGTTTTCGATGTGTGTAATTCCAAACATGCGGCGCCCCCTGGCAGTATTTACGGCGGCTTTGATGTCATCATGTGTTCGAATCTTCTCATGTATTATTCCTCGTCCAAGCAGGATGTAATAATAGACAAACTTGTTGCTGCATTGAATCCCGGCTGCTATCTGATTGTGGGAGAAGCCGAACGGAGTCTTTTAGCAGATCGTGGATACAGCGAAGTCGTCGCGTATTCCGCAATATTCCGCCCATGACTATCCTCACCAACGCCATGACTGGACCGATCATGCACCTACGTAATTTTTCCATTCGCAACTGGCTTGTGCTGAGTCTCACCGCATTCATCCTATTTGATGTAACGATCGGCGGGGTTGCGATATGGCAGGCCGATAGGATTCACGAGCAGACACGTTTACTCTACAACCATCCGCTGACAGTACGTACCGCCATCGGCGTTCTGCGGGCGGATCTCCTCACCATAGAGCTGATGCACAGAAATCTCCGCTCGGTGATGTCACAGCAGGAATTGCTCGACGCGGAAGCGCAACTCCATGTCCTCCAGGCGCACTGCAGGGAGCAGGTACGAATATTCCGGTCGCAGTATCTCGGTCCGGCCTCCGATGTGGACACACTCTCTGTGAGGATGCTCGAATACGAGGTGGTTCAATCAGCGATAATGAACTGGCACAAGACGGGGGATAATAACGTACTCGGCCACAGTGAAGTAATGTCCAAGGAGGCGGAAAAAAGCTGGGGACATGTCATGAGGGCGTTGGATGTTATTGACCGCTTCGCTCGTGGCAGGGCCAGGGAATTGTACCAACAGTCAGAGGTGATCAATGCCGATCTTCAGAAACAAATGGCGACGTTGCTCACGTTCGTGGTATTTCTTTCTGTTGTAATTGGGGCGGGATTGATATTTACCATCAAACGGCCGTTGGGACTCCTGTTGAGCACCACGCATTCATTCAGAGAAGGGGAACTTGGCGCACGATGCAATTATCCATATTCCAACGAATTCGGCGTGCTCGCCACGGAATTCAACGCGCTTGCGCGCGAATTGGAGTCGTCGATCAACATTCGAAGCGGCGAAGCGGCGGTTGCCCGTGTGGTGCCGAATGCACAGGAACCGGCCGTGTTTTTTCAACAGCTTCTCGGCGTACTGATGAGCGAGACACGTTCGCAGATGGGTGCGCTGTATCTGCGTTCGAATGACGGTCGCACATTCACCCACCATGCTTCCATCGGGCTTCACGAGCAGGCACGAGCCAGTTTCGACGCCTCCACATTTGAGGGTGAATTCGGTCGTGCGCTCCAAACGCGGTCTCTTCAGCACATCACCATTCGTGATCTGGATGACACGAGATTGTATCTCGAGACGGTGGGTGGGTCGATCCGCGCCAGGGAAATCCTCACGCTCCCTGTGGTTATCTCCGACACCGTGATCGCGGTGGTGTCGCTTGCGACAACAAATACGTATGACACCTATGCCATCTCCCTCACGGAGAGTGTCGCAGACCTCGTCGCGGCACGTGTTGACAGTGCTCTGGGTGAAATGCGACGGATGGGGCTGCTTGAGAAACTGCATGGACTCAACCGCGAACTTGAGGTACAGAGTGCGGAATTACGCGTGCAGGCCGATGAATTGTCTCATCAGAATATTGTGCTCGAGGAACAAAAGCAGCGGCTCGATGAAGCGAATCGACTCAAGACGACATTTATTTCGACCATGAGTCATGAATTGCGGACCCCGCTCAACTCCGTTATTGGTTTGTCGGGAGTATTGACCCGGAAATTGGAAGGTCGAATCCCCGACGAAGAATACTCGTACCTGCATGTAATTATGCGGAACGGCAAACGGCTGCTTGCACTCATCAACAATATTCTCGATATCGCACGTGTCGAATCCGGTTATGAACACATGGAATACGACGAAGTGGATCTTTGCTCCGTTATCCGCGAGGTCGTGGAGCTTCATTCCGAGGATGCGAGAGAAAAAAACATAACTATGAATTATGAAGGACTCGATTCCCGCATACTCCTGTGGAATGATCCGGAAAAATTGAAGCATGTGCTTCACAATCTTCTCGCGAATGCCGTAAAGTTCACAGAACAGGGCTCCATCACTGTAACGCTGTCCCACACAAACGATACTGCAGCCATTGCGGTGTGTGATACCGGTATCGGAATTGCCGCCGGTGACGTGCCTTTCATTTTTGATGAGTTCAGGCAGGCCGATGCAAGTGCGTCCCGTCGATACGGTGGGTCAGGTCTCGGCCTGAGCATCGCGAAGCGATTTGTCTCGCTTTTGGGTGGAGAGCTGACCGTCACAAGCGAACCCGGCGTCGGCAGCACCTTCACACTCACGTTGCCGATACCCGGCGGCCGGCCTGCAATCCGGAAAGCGCCGACGTCTGCTGATGGTTCGAATGTGAACGCTCCCATCGATGCGCGCTCCGACAGGGCGGAGGGATACACGCTGCTCCTTGTCGACGATACGGAGGCGGCGATAGTACAATTGCAGGAAACTCTGGCAGGAGCCGGGTACAATCTCCTCATCGCCCGGAATGGCGAGGAGGCGCTCGCAATACTCAGACAGACCCGACCCGATGGAGTGATCCTCGATCTCATGATGCCGAAGATAGACGGCTTCCAGGTCCTCGGTGCCATCCGTGAAAATGAAGCCACGCGGACCTTGCCCGTGATAATCCTCACGGCGAAGGAGATATCGCCGGATGAATTGCAGTACCTGAGACGCAACCACGTGATACAGTTGATTCAGAAGGGTGATATCAACCGGGAGGAGTTGTTGAGCGCGGTGGCAGCCATCACACGTTCCGGCCATACAGCACCGAATCCAGCGGCACAGCGCCCTGTGATGACAGGCACGGAAGATGCCGCTTCCGCTCAGGCACTGGTACTCATTGTCGAGGATCAGCCCGACAATCTCCTGACCTTACAGGCATTGCTTGCGGATACATATCGGGTGCTCTCTGCAACAGACGGTCCGACAGGCCTCGCGCTTGCCGGCGAGCGACGACCGGATATCATATTACTGGATATTGCCTTGCCGGGCATGACCGGCATTGAGGTGTTGCGGCATCTGCGCGAGCATGCGGAGCTGCGATCGATTCCTGTGATTGCAGTGACCGCCAGTGCAACAGTGGAGGAGAAGGCGTGGATTCTTTCGCACGGATTTGATGGATACATTGCAAAGCCGGTGGATGCGACACTTCTGTTAGCAGCAATACACGAGGCGCTGAATGCATGATTTCAAGGCCCTGATACTGGCCATTGATGACGCAGAAGACAATCTTGTCACCATCAAGGCACTCGTGGGGGAGATCGCTCCCTCGGCGGAAATATTACTGGCACGTGATGGTATTGCTGGACTTGATGTCGCGCGGGTAACGCAGCCGAATGTGATATTCCTTGACATCGTCATGCCCGGGGTGAGCGGGTACGAGATTTGTAAACGACTCAAGGCGGATTCGACAACACGGGACATACCGGTCGTCTTTGTCACGGCGATGCGTGATGACAAGGCCAGTCGTATCCGCGCCCTCGAGTGTGGCGCCGATGGCTTCCTGCATAAACCGTTCGATCAAGTTGAGTTGGAGGCGATCCTTTCGGCGATGCTGAAGATCAACGAGGCGGGACGCCGCGACCGCGACGAACGCCGCGTTCTCCAGGAACTGGTCGAGGAACGCACCACCGAATTACGCAGAGCCCATCGCGCCACGCTGAACCTGCTCGAGGATCTGCACCGGGAAAATGAGGCGCGCAAGCGGAGCGAGGAGTACTTTCGACGCGTCTCGGCCATCACCAGCGATATTGCATATTCCTGTTCCGCTGAGACGAAAAATCGCTACACTATTGTCTGGATCACGGGCGCCGCGGAACGAATCACGGGGTACAGCCGGGAATATATCCAGGACAAGGGTTGTTGGAGATTCCTTGTCGTGGATGAAGATCAGTCGATGTTCGACGCGAATGTCGTGTCCGTACCGGCCGGTGCCAAGGCCACGTGCGAATTACGGATTCATCACAAGGACGGACACATCGTCTGGCTCGAATCCACCGTGGAGTGTGTCACAGATCCGGCGTCTGACGGTGCAACCATCCTATACGGCGGTCTGACCGACATCACCGAGAGGCGCCGTGTCGCGGAGGAATTACACGCGGCCAAGAACAGGGCGGAACATAGCGAGAAACTGAAGGACGCCTTTATTGCGAACATCTCGCATGAGATCCGCACGCCCTTGAATATCATTCTCGGGTACACGGGTGTGATCGCCGAGAGGTTTCTTCCGTTGGCGACTGATGGCGACAGGTCGTTTTTCGATAGTGTGCGACGTGGCGGCGACCGCCTGCTTCGCACCGTCGACATGATTCTCAATGTCTCCCGGCTGCAGGCAGGCGAATACACGCCTCATCCAGTGCCCATTGATGTTTCTGCGCTTATGCGCACCATCGCACTCGATCATCAACCCCTGGCCGAGGAAAAAAATCTGATCCTATGCACCGCGGATGAAACCGGCCCCATTGCCGTCGTTGCAGACGAATACAGCCTGGTTCAGGCGGTGAGCAACCTCGTGCACAATGCAATTAAATTCACGCCCAGCGGGCAAGTGATCCTACGGGTATTTCGAGATGCGCTGGATCGCGTCTGCCTCTCTGTGCAGGATACGGGTATCGGAATCTCCGAAGAGTATCTACCCATGCTGTTTACGCGGTATTCCCAGGAGGAGATGGGGTACACACGGGAATACGAAGGTCTGGGACTGGGCATGGCATTGGTCAAGGGATACCTTGATCTGAATCGTGCGGAGATTTCGGTCGAGAGTCGGAAGGGCAAGGGCAGTATCTTCACCATCACGTTTACGACCGGTGCTGATCCGAACGTCACACCGGTGTCTCACCCGGCCCCGCATCAAACCTACACGGCGCCCGAGAAAAGGACCGCGCCGTCAGATAAAGCCGTGGTGCTTCTTGTGGAGGACGATGAACAGACCATCGAATTTATGGAAGTGCTCCTCGGCGGGGATTTTATATTGCACACAGCCCGCACGGCGGAACTGGCGTGGGACATGCTCGCTACGATACCCGTCAAATTGGTGCTCATGGACATCTCACTCGCGGGTCATAAGACCGGTCTGGAACTCACCCGCGATATCCGCGCGCATAGTCGTATCGCACATATTCCGATAATAGCTGTGACGGCACACGCGTACGACACCGATCGCGCCATCTGTCTCGAAGCCGGCTGCGATGAATTTCTGAGTAAGCCGATTCGAAAGGCGGACCTGTTCGCGAAGATGAACGCGCTGCTGGAGAGCTGAAGGCGCGACGAAGTATTACCCCTGCGCGGGTTTCTTGTATACGTTTAATCCGACCTTCACATCCTCTTTTCCTTCCACGGAGATGTTCCCCTCGGTGGAGGCGATGATGATCGTTTTTCCGGACGATGACGGGCCGAATTCCTTGGTCACGTCGACCTTGATGATGAGGATGTTGCCGTCGAGTGTCATGTCCACATTCTTCATGATTCCTCCGCAATGATGTGTGTGGTGAAGTGACGGCAAGGTACGCGCTTTCGCGGACATGTGCGATATGATCCGCGTGGTACGCTGTTTTTTTTTCGCGCTTCCGGGGTCCGCTGCGCGGCGGAGGAGTGCTTCCGTGCTGCCGCACGGTGCAGATTCCGCAAAAGGCGCGAAATCTGTGCATTGACACTTGCAGTTGTCTGCGCAACATTGCCTCAAAGACAGACCGAAAGTACCACCATGCGTCCACGCATTCTCATAGTAGACAGCAATAGAGTCATCCGCGGATTCATCCGCAGTATTCTCTCGTCGAGGGCGGGCGAGATCCGGGAGGCCGTCGACGGCCGTGACGCCATCGCGCAATACACAAACTGGCATCCCGACGTGGTGTTGATGGAAGTGCGCATGCCTCACATGGACGGACTCGACGCCACACGCGCCATTCGCGCGATCGATCCACGGGCGCTGATAGTCATCGTCACCGACTACGATGTTGCGGACTATCGCAGCGCGGCCCGCGAGGCCGGGGCCACCGACTACGTGCTCAAGGAGCATCTGCTTCTTCTGCCGGATCTGATCGGCGATCTCAGCCGGCAACTGCACATCGGGGCATGAGCGGCATACCGCGGGCTGTGATACCCGTCGGCGCTCGCACCGTTCAGCGCCTGTTCAGGTCGGGAGGTGTTTCCGAATCATCTGCACGAGCCGCGCGCGTGTCACCGGCTTGGCGATGTACGCATCGCAGCCGGCATCGAGTGCCAGACGTTCATCTTCGGGGAAGGCATGCGCGGTCACGGCGATGACCGGAATGTGTGTATGCTGATCCGAGCCCCGCAGCCGCCGTGTGAGCAGCAGTCCGTTGACGTCACCCTCCAGCGACAGATCCATCAGGATGAGATCGACGGTATGCATCTGCAGTTGGTCCAGGGCAGCGGCGGCGGACGATGCAAACAACACGTCGAATGAATCTGTGAGAATGGATGCGAGAAAGTCCTGCGTGAGTTGATCGTCTTCCACCGCAAGGATCGTGGGTCTTTCCGTTGTTCTGTGCCCCGTCACCGCCGACTGCGCGGGAGCGGCGTGGAGAGGGGCAGGAGAAATACTTCCGTCCGCAGTCAGCAGTGCGCTCAGATCGAGCGAGAAGGTGCTGCCCTCGTGTTTTTTGCTCCGCACTGTGATCGGCACACCGTGAACGTCGCAATACTGTTTTACAAGAGTCATGCCCAGACCGATGCCTTGATACGTCTTGGTCATGCCCGTCTCCTCCTGCGAGTACGCTTTGAAGAGATGGGGCAGGTATTCCTCCGAGATGCCGACCCCCGTATCCGTGACGTCGAGCAAAAGGCGGCCGTCCGTACGCCGCAGGTGTACGGTTACCGAACCCTGCCTGGTGAATTTGATGGCGTTGTCGACAAGATTGATCAGGGCTTGTGAGAGAAGGTATTCGTCGGCTTGAATGATGGTTGTACCCTCGCTGTCGTTATGGAAGTCGAGGCCGATGGATTTGTTGGCCGCCAGCGGCGCGAGCCCGTCCAGAACCTTGCTGACCATGATCGATACATCCACCGGAGCGGCGCGCAGAAGTGTGTCGCCCGCCTGCATGCGTGAGACGTTCAATATAAGATCGATGGTGCGTGTCAACCGATCCGATCCCGCCTGGATGCGGTCGAAAATGCGTGCGAGATCCGCAGTTTGGTATGGATGCACACGTTCGCGGAGGATCTCCGTGAAGCCGAGTATACTGTTGAGAGGCGTGCGCACTTCGTGCGAGATGTTGGCAATGAAGGCGTCCTTGAGTTTGTCGGACCTTTCCGCACGCTCTTTCGCGGCGAGCAGTTCGGCCTCCGCACGTACACGCTCGGTGATGTCGTGACCGACCGCAATGATGCCGCTGGACCGTCCCTGCACATCCGGAAGGGGACTGGCATTCCACGAGATGATCCGCTGTGTTCCATCAGCCCGTGTGATCGGGTTCTCATGTCCGCGTGTCGGAACACCCGTGAGCACTTTCCGAATATCATTCCGCACTTCCGCACGGGCGCTTTCGGGAATAAACGTCTCCACGTAATTTTTTCCGAGAACGTCCTCGCGCGAGCGTCCGAACACCTTCTGCGCCTCGGGGTTGAACTCCAGAATGCTTTCGTCGGGGGCCAGAGCCACGATGACGCTCGCCGCCGCCTCGATGAGGGTGCGGAAACGTTCTTCGCTTTCCCGCAACTCGGATGTGCGCGCCTGCACCAGTTGTTCCAACGTCGTATTGATGGAGTGCAGGGCCTGCCGCGCCCGCCGTTCCTCCGACACATCCCGAAATACCATGATCACGCCTATCAGGGTGCCGTCGGCGTCGTGAATTGGTGCGGCGCTGTCGTCGATGGGGCATTCGCTACCGTCGCGCGCTATCAGCAGCGTGTTATTCGAGAGTCCGTGCTGCTCACCAGTTACCAGCACGCGCGCAACGGGAACAACAACGGGGACGCGTGTCTCCGCGTTCACGATGCGGAAGACCTCCTCCACGGGTCTGCCAAGCGCTTCCTGCTCGCTCCAACCCGTGAGTATTTCCGTCACGCGGTTGATGCGTGTGATGCGACCGTCGGCATCCGTCACAAGCACACCGTCGCCGATGGCGCGAAGCGTGACGGAGAGTTTTTCCTCGCGTTCATAGTGGTCGCGCGCCGTGTTCCGGCTCTTTTGCACAAGCACAAAACCCAGACAGACCACCGCCATGAGCAGTACCACGGTAATGCCGATACCGGCACCCTCGCGCCACAGTGGCGCGAATACCTCGTCGACACCGATCTTGCTCACAAGCAGCCATGGTGAGTCGGGCACCGCCATCACGTACGCGAGGACGCGGACTCCGCGGTGGTCGCGGCCCGTGAGTATGCCCCGCGCGCCGAGTACTGCACGAACGGACGGAAGTTCGGTGCGGCTCAACGGGAAGCGCAGCCGCGTCATCGATGCTGTACCATGCCCCACATCGTTCAGGAAGTGCACTTCCTGGGCATACCCTTGCACCAACATCGCCTCCGCCGTCGGGCTTAGGACGGGCCAGAAACGGACCAGCGTGTCCAGCGAGGTCAGCGTCCGCGACTGGAGTATTACCAGACCGAATGCCGATGAACGCGTTGAGGACGGATCGATGAGTGGAGCTACCACCGCGATATGTGTCTCCGAGGAATCGCGACCTGGGTACACGTCGCTGAGCAGCGGCCTGCCCGCTCGCAGCGCGCGTTCACACATGTGACGCATCTCGCCATCGACCTCCCCGGATGATCCTCCGGTACTCAACAGAATATTTCCAAGAGTATCGGTCAGGATGACATCGTTGTATCCGTAATACACGGTCATGGCGCTGATACGTTGCAGGAGTTTTTCCTGCAACGACACATCGCCGCTGCGCATCCACTCCCTGGCGGCTTCCTTAAAGAGGAGACTCGAGTTCAACACTGCGGCGTCACCGAGCCGTTCTTTTCGCCACTGTTCGATCTGATGCACCTTGATCGTCGAGATGGCGGTGAGTTGATTCACCGCCTCCCTTTCATAGAGTACATTCTGTGTTCGGAAGCTCCACGCCCCGCGTCCCAGGATGGCCAGGCAACACAATACGCACACGGTCAACAACCAGCGCTGGCCCTTATAATTCCAGTACCACTTCTCCAAGCCTGCGCCCGTCACGATCCCGAATGCAAGCAGCACGAAGCACACTGCCGTACCCACAGCCATCGGCACTGTGTGCCCGTCGTAGAGCAATGGCGCGTTCATGATGTAACTCAGGAGCACCACAAGGCCAAGACTCAATACCGTGCAACCCATCACCAGGGCCGTCAGACGTGCCGACCGGTGCCGTGTTATCCAGGGCATGCTCAGGACCACACCGAGCGAGCACAGAAGGAAGGCGGCGCCGGTGAGTGGCGACATCCACCCTGTACGGACACCCGGGAGATCGCCCGCGCGTAGCGTGAAGTGCCGTTCAATTTCAATGGACCCGCGCCAGTCGGTGTTGGTGAGCACTGTCGCGAGCACCATCAGAGGCAGCACCATCGATACCAGTGCCGCACGTCGCGATTGCAGCAGCCGGGTGCGCAGGAACATCAACATACTGAGCAGGACGAAGAGCCACGCCGTCGCCGGGGCCATCGGCACGTACCCGTGCCCGAAGGTGCCGTATCGCCACTCTCCGAGCAACCAGCCCACACCTATCACGAGTCCGATCACTCCGGCAATACTCACACTCGTGTTGGAAATCGGCTGGAAGTCGCCGGAGATGGACGGCCACGTGTTTCCCGCCCGCCGGCCGTTCCCTGATGCTGCCGTTTGTGCCATCGAGTTCATCACCTGACACTCCTTTCGAGGGATGAGACACCGGAATCTTGCACATGGAAAGGAGAATGTCAAGAAAAAATAATTCCATTTTCAGGATATACAGATCCGTTACACGGATATTCCCCGCGCCTCGGTTCACGGAAAATATTACGATGGGTACGTCCGATAATTCCACGCCTGGACACTGGCATACGTACGCTGGGACCCGTCACTCCGTCGACGTGTACTCGCTGCCTTTTTATCGCGGCGCGTTAAACGTATCCCGCTTGACCGGTACAGCGTTGCCGTTGTCCCGATACACCTTTGCCATTGTCCCGGTACACCGCAATCGCGGCCCGATACACCGTTGCCGTTGTCCCGTTGCACCGTTGCCGTTGTCCCGGTACATCGCGAGCACGGCCCCATACACCGTTGCCGTTGTCCCGATACACCTTTGCCATTGTCCCGGTGCGTCGCGAGCACGGCCCCATACACCGTTGCCGTTGTCCCGATACACCTTTGCCATTGTCCCGGTACACCGCAATCGCGGCCCCATACACCGTTGCCGTTGTCCCGGTACATCGCGAGCACGGCCCCATACACCGTTACCGTTGTCCCGATACACCTTTGCCATTGTCCCGGTACACCGCAATCGAGGCCCGATACACCGTTGCCGTTGTCCCGGTACACCTTTGCCATTGTCCCGATACACCACAATCGCGGCCCCTTACACCGATGCCGTTGTCCCGATACACCGCAATCGCGGCCCGATACACCGTTGCCGGTGTCCCGATACACCGCAATCGCGGCCCGTTGCACCGTTGCCATTGTCCCGGTACACCTTTGCCATTGTCCCGATACACCACAATCGCGGCCCCTTACACCGATGCCGGTGTCCCGATACACCGCAATCGCGTCCCGATACACCGCTGCCGGTGTCACGATACACCAAAGCACACATCGTCATTCAGTGCCGGTGGTTTGGTGCTTCGATTGGGCCCTGATATTTTATGGGTAATACAATGGAGTACCCATGGAAAAGAGTGCGATGAATGCAGAGCTGGCAACGTATGAGTGGCTTGGCCGAATAATCGATCTCTTCGGGGTACTGGCAGGATCCATACTTGCGTGGATTGTCGTGGAATCAAGCCCGTGGTCCTCTCCGGATTTTACCGGATTTACCGGTGATATTCGGGATCTTCTCCTGCTCGCCATGCTGATGCACTCCATACATTTCCTCAGCTTCAAGGAGTATGGCTTCATGAAGAGGGGTGGTGTCAATGTGCTTCTCAACTTCGTTTCAGGCAGTATAGTACTGCTCCTGTTCCGGCTTTTTGCCTCAGGCAATTGATTGATCACATCACGATTACACACGGCACAATGCAGACAATACTCATCATCATCAACGACGCGCCGTACGGAACTGAAAAAGCATACAATGCTCTTCGTATGGCCATGACCTTGCAGAAGGAACACAGCAACAACGTTGCCGTGAAGATATTCCTGCTTGCCGACGCGGTCTTCTGTGCACTGCCGAAGCAGAATACACCGACGGGGTATTACAACATCGAGCGTATGCTGCAGTCGGTGCTGCAGAAGGGTGGGGAAGTGAAGAGTTGCGGTGGCTGCTCCGAGGCGCGTGGCATCAGCGGCCTGCCTTTCATCGAGGGAGTGCAACTTTCCAACATGAAGGAATTCGCGCAGTGGACGGTGGAGTGTGACAAGGTGCTGACGTTCTAGGCGGTGTGTCGCGCTGAAGGCCTGTTTTCACAGGAGGAACGGAGAAAAGGAGGTTTTTTCTTGCGGCCTTCGGCCGCTGTCCCGCTCTCCCACTGTCCCGCTCTCCCGCTGTCCCGCTGTCCCGCTGTCCCGCTGTTCCGTCGCGCTTCGACTCCGCTCAGCGAGACACAGGTTCGCTGTCCCGCTCTCCCGCTGTCCCGCTCTCCCGCTGTCCCGCTGTCCCGTCGCGCTTCGACTCCGCTCAGCGAGACACAGGTTCGCTGTCCCGCTCTCCCGCTGTCCCGCTGTTCCGTCGCGCTTCGACTCCGCTCAGCGAGACACAGGTTCGCTGTCACGCTCTCCCGCTGTCACGCGGCCCCGCTCTCTTCGTCGGTGTTGTCCGCATCCGCGTTCTCCTCGTCTTCCGCTGATATAAGTAGCGACGACGGCAGTGCCTTCTTCGCCTTGATGCCGAGTTTTTTTAGTCCCTCGACACGTGTGAGCAGATTGCCTTTGCCGTCCTTCAGCATGTTCATCGCCGAGGTGTACCGGACCTGCGCCTTGTCGATCGATTCGCCGACTGAGGCGAGGGTGTCCACAAAACCCGCGAACTTGTCGTAGAGAGCGCCACCCCGCTCCGCGATCTCGATGGCGTTACGGTTCTGATATTCACGCTGCCAGAGATCGGCCACGAGCTTTAGCGCTGCGATGAGGTTGGTCGGACTCATCAGCAGCACACGCCGCGAATACGCGTAATTCCACAGCTCGGGATCGTGCTGCAGCGCCGCGAGGAAGGCCGGTTCGATGGGCACAAACATCATCACAAAGTCGAGACTCTGTGTGAAGTCCGGATAGTTTTTCCTGCTCAAACCCTCGATGTGCCGTTTGATGGAATCGACATGCTGTTTAAGCGCGGCGGACTGTTCCTCGCGCGAGTCGGCGGCCGCGTACCGTTTGTATGCAAGAAGCGACACCTTCGAATCGATGATCACCTTACGGTCGCCGGGGTACGAGACCAGCACGTCGGGCTGCATCTTCGATCCTTCCTCGTTTTTCAGCACCGATCCGGCATCGTCGCGGAGGAATTCCTGCACAACATACTCGCGTCCCTTCACCAGGCCCGACTGCTCGAGGATTCGTTCGAGAATCATTTCGCCCCAGTCGCCCTGCGTTTTCGAATTCCCCTCGAGGGCCTTGGTGAGATTGGTTGCGTCGAGACTGATCTGCTGGTTGAGCTTCACCAGTTTTTCCACTTCCTGACCCAGCGAGAAGCGCTGCTGGGCCTCCTTGTCGTACACATCCTCGACCTTCTTCTTGAACTCGAGCAGGTTGTCGCCGAGCGGTTTCAGAATGGTCTCGATATTGCTTTTGTTCAGCGCCGTGAACTTCTCCGCCTTTTCATCGAGGATCTGCGTCGCGAGATTTTTAAACTCCGCCTCCGACTGGCGGCGTATCGCCTCGATCTCCGATTTCTGCGTCGTGAGTTTCTCGTCAGCCGCCTGTTTCTGTGCGCGCAATTCCGCGAGCTGCGCGTTTCGTTCTTCGATGTCGCCACGCAGTTTTTCGAACGACTCGCCGAGCGCGGCGAGTGCGGCGCGTGTTTCCTCGGCCTGCTGCCGCGCTGCCTTGAGTTCGGCCTCCCGCGACGACGCCGCGCTCGACAGCGCCAACACCGCGTTCTCCTTTTCGCGGAGCGACGTCAGCGCCTCTTCCCGCTGCGTGGCAAGTGCGCGGCCGCGTTCCTGTTCCACGCGGAGTTCGGTGACGGTCTGATTCAGGTTTTGTGCCGCCGCGTCGAGTTCCGCGCGTGGGACGAGTCCCTGCCGCGCGCGCTGCGTTGCGATGGTCCAGCCGATGACCGCGCCGAGAATAATACCGCCGAGAAGGAAGAGGATGTCCATGTCTGCCCTTGCAAATGTTCTGTTGAAAGCTAGCGTATTTCGGGTCGAAGGACAAAGGAGGGACGCTGCGCGTCACTGCGCCCCTGTAACCTTGTGCGGAGCGGCGTGTCTTCATCGTATATACACTTCCTCACGAACCGAGACAGCCGCGTGTATACCGACCCGGCGCGGCGGCTGTCATCATTCATGGATGGATTCGGAGAGACTCATGAAAAAGCTCCTCACGCTTATCCTGTTTGTCGTCGCGACGGACAGGTCCGCGTCCCAGATCGTGTACACCGACGTGGTGCCCGACAGCACCGTGTCGGCCACCCAGGCGCAGGTCATCAAATCCTACAACATCGATCTCGACAACGACGGCACGTACGAGATGGAACTACGCCACTTCAATCCTGATCCGAACAACCTCGCGGTGGAATTGCATCGCAATCCGCACAGCACCGTGGAGCCGCAGGTGCTGACACATGCCAGCGGTCACGCGCGTGTGTTCGGAAACGGCATCGTGATCTCGTCGTCCTCATCGTATTGGGGGCAGGATCAATACGGAATCCTCGACGCCCCGTGGTATGGGGGAGGGGACAAGTATTTCGGCTTCCGCTTCAAGCGGAGAGGGGAATGGCATTACGGGTGGGCGCGTGTCAGCATGCCCGCCGACGCGTCGAGTTTCACCATCAAGGATTACGCGTACGAGGAAATGCTCAACGCGCCCATCACCACAGGCAGCGGCAGCACCGGCATCGAGACTTCCGCCGCCGCGGGAGTGTCGGTGTACATCAACGCCGCGGAACACCAGCTTGTGCTCACGTACCCGGGACGGGATGTACACGAGATCACCCTGCTCGACATGCTCGGCAGAACTGTGCAGCACGCGGCCGCGGGCGCAACGACGACACGGTTCGATACACACGGACTCGCGCGCGGTACATATTTCGTGGCACTGAGTCCCGGGCGAGCGGCGGGACAGTTCCTCGTGATTCGACTGTGAATCACGACCCCGCGTCTCTCGTCGCCTGAATCCAAGGGCGAGTATCCGCGGGACGCGAGGGAAACCCGAGCGTGACTCGGTGCGTCAGGTCTGGTCTGGCAATGGGCGCTGGTCCCAACCATCCAGCGCCTTGAGCTTGGCCTCCGCGAGCAGCAGGCGCAGAGACGAGACCGCCTGCAGCGCGCGCTGTGTATCCTTGCGTGCGATCTTGAGCACAAGAACACCGTTCTCGGCTCCGGGGATATCGGCGAAGCTGCTGATGCTCCCGGCGCGTATCGTGAGCCGTTTGCGGAACCAGCCGTCATGGAAATCTATTTCGTCGATACTTTCGAGCGCGACATTCAATTCCCGCGCCTCGGTGCGAAGCAATCCGATCACCGCATCCTTCATCAGGTATTCGATGCGCAGCACGCCCTCGCCGATGCGCAGGCGGCCGTGCACTTCGCCGAGACCCTCGTAGATCTCGATGCGGAAGGGAATGTTCACGTCGTGAAAGGGTGGTATCATGCGCTCAAACCTACGCAATGGTGATGAGAGTGCATAACACCACGAGCTTTGTTAGCTTCCATTCGACGTTGCAGGGGATGTGCAGCGCCGGTGCACACGACACAGATGTCGTGGAACACCGAATGGCATCAAGGAACAACAAAGGGAGACGACGGGGGCAGCCGTCAGGGAGCATGCATGAGTGGTGTCCATAATTTGCTCTTGCGGTGTGGATGTAATGGAATCGATCCACCCGAGTCGCAACAGGATTGGTAACCTCGAAGCTCGCCCATACATTTGTAGCAACATATCGGAGCACCAATGGAATTCATGATTATTGGACGTGATGGAACGGATGCGGGCGCATTGGATCGACGCCTGGCAGTTCGAGAACAGCATCTGGAGTGTTTCGATCGATTCACGAATGCGGGTGTTTTTAAGTATGGCTGCGCAATTCTGGATGACAAACAACAGATGGTGGGCTCCGTGATCGTGTGCGAATTCGCTTCACGCGACGAAATGGAGGAGGTGTGGTTATCACACGAGCCGTATGTTGTGGGAGACGTGTGGCGCAGCATCGAGATCCTTCCAGTACGTTCCAGAATTCCCACCAAGGTATGACGACCCCAATCGCCGCGGCCAACGCTTCCGCTCATGCGGATGCTACCGGCATTCGTCTCTTCCACCATCACACCGTGCCGCTCCGGTGACGCCGCGTCGTATAACCGTTCGGCAGGTGTATGAACTGAATATATAAGAGTGTCTATGAACATTCCCTTGCTGACGGATCGACTCAGAATTGACAGGCTCGATGCCGGCAACGCATCGGCCATGTATATATATAGGTCCGATCCAGGTGTTGCCAGATATCAATACTGGGAACCATCCGACGTGGGGGAAGTAGAGTCGTTCATTCGTAATCTCGAATCGGAAGAAATCGGGCAACCAGGAACGTGGTATCAACTGGGGATATTTCTCATCGAGAACGATGAGCTTATTGGAGATCTGGGGATTCATGTATTGCATGATGATTCCAAACAAGCCGAGCTGGGCATAACACTCGCACCGAAATATCATGGTCGTGGATTGGCAGCCGAAGCGGTCACGGCGCTGCTCGGTTTCCTATTTGATCAATTACAGATGCATAGAGTATTTGGATCGGTGGACCCAAGGAATTCCCCGTCAATGGCCTTGATGCAGCGAGTCGGGATGCGCAAGGAAGCTCATTTGAAGGAGAGTTTGTGGTTCAAAGGGTCCTGGGTTGATGATGTCATATTCGCGATGCTCGATCGGGAATATGAAGAGGTAAAAAAGAATGGAGATCGGAGCATAACCCTCTGATGCTGTCGTCGGCGCCGCCGTGTCATGCCCGCTGCCGAACACCCTTTCCGCCAATAAGAATCCACCGCTGAAGCGGAACGTTCGGTCTCACGGTGGCGTTGCATGAGAATCAAGAACGATAAACACAATAGAGAAACGGCTATCAAGGCAATGACCTGCAAAGAACCGGGCGGAGCATGCAACCTGGAGTTCCGTGCAAACACCTTTGATGAAATCGATAAGAACGTCTGAGATGTGGATGCGAATATGAAGACGACACGACTTGAAGCATTCAGTGATGGCGTTCTCGCTATCATTATCACGATTATGGTGCTCGAGCTTAGGATGCCTTATGGCGCCGACGCGGAGAGCCTGAAACCCCTGATCCCTCACCTGTTGTCCTATGTGATGAGTTTCGTCTATCTCGGGATATATTGGAACAATCATCATCACTTGCTTCACACAATGGAGCGGGTGACCGGTGGGATCCTCTGGGCAAATCTGCATCTTCTGTTCTGGCTTTCGCTGATACCTGTTGCGACGGGTTGGCAGGGTGAAAACCTTCTGCATGAGTTACCCACTGCGCTCTATGGCGTAGTACTTTTCATGGCGGGAGTCGCGTATTTTATCTTGCAGAACGTGATCATTCGTGCGCAGGGAATACATTCGACATTAAAAAAGGCCGTTGGGAGAGACTGGAAAGGTAAAGCGTCGGTGATCTTATACGCGGTGGCCATCGGGATTGCTCTTGTGCAGCCGTTGATGGCGGATGCGATCTACATTATCGTGGCCGTTATGTGGCTTGTGCCGGATCGACGGATCGAGAAACAAATGTCAGCGACCAGAGTTCCATGAACACAGAGCGCATAACAATCGATGCCTTCACTGAATCTTTCCCGCAAACCCGTGGTCGTCGCCATCTGCCTGTCTGTCGGCGCCCTGCATCTTGTCACCGGACCGAACTACGGCGGCCCATTTCCCGCGTTTGTCAACGGCTATCTGATCGACCTGCTCCTTCCGTTCTCGCTCGTTCTTCTTCTTGGAGTCGGTTTGGAACGAGTGCCGCGTCTTTTCCGCCCGGTTGTACGCGCCACGGCGGTTTTCCTCTTCGGTGCGGCTGTCGAGTTCCTTCAGTACCTCGGCGTTCCGCTCTTCGGTAGCACGTTCGATCCCCTCGACCTGCTTATGTACGTCCTCGGCGCAAGCAGTGCCATAGCGTTCGAGCGGCTTGTCTTCCCGGGCGGTTCACCATCGCGCGACTGATCCCTGCATACAGCGGTCGGCGCTGAACACAGACTGCACAACCACACCGCGTCGTTTTCCAAACTGACGCAAGAAGTGTATTTTACCCAATTGTGATCCGCCCCCGTAGCTCAGGTGGATAGAGCGACGGTTTCCTAAACCGCAGGTCGGGTGTTCGAGTCACCCCGGGGGTACGAATGCGTGAGACGCAGACGTGAGACGGCAGACGTGAGACGCAGACGTGAGACGGCAGACGTGAGACGGCAGACGTGAGACGGCAGACGTGAGACGCAGACGTGAGACGGCAGACGTGAGACGCAGACGTGAGACGCAGACGTGAGACGGGGTATCGAGGAGACGCATGTTCCTCGTCCCTACTCCCCACTCCCAACTCCCTCCTCCCAACTCCTAACTCCTAGCTCCTCGACTTCATCGACAGCGCAATCCGCTTCAGCGCAAGATTCACATCGAGGACGCGCACGGTCACGACCTGGCCGACCTTGACAACGGCGCGGGGATCTTTCACGAAGCGGTCCGCGAGTTGCGAGATGTGCACGAGGCCGTCCTGATGCACGCCGATGTCGACAAAGGCGCCGAAGTTGGCGACGTTGGTCACCACACCCTCGAGCACCATGTCGGGCACGAGATCGGTGATCGCGTTCACATTCTCCTTGAACGAGGCGCTGCGGAATTCGGCGCGCGGATCGCGGCCGGGCTTCTCGAGTTCGCGGAGTATGTCGCGGATGGTCGGTTCACCCGCCTCGCCGCGCACGTACCGTTTTGCATCGATGCTGCGCGCGCGCGAAGCCAATTCGCCGATGTGTTCGACGGGTATGCCGAGGTCGCGCGCCATGTCTTCCACGATGTGGTAACTCTCGGGATGTACGGCCGTGTTGTCGAGCGGATGATCGCCGCCGCGAATGCGCAGGAAGCCCGCGCTCTGCTCGAAAGCCTTGGGTCCGAATCGCGGAACCTCGAGCAATTCCGCGCGGCTGCGATACGGCCCGCGTGTATCGCGGCGCTCGACGATGTTCTTCGCGATGGAAGGCGACAGGCCCGACACATACGAGAGCAGTTTTTTCGAGGCGAGATTCAGATCCACTCCCACGTAGTTCACACAACTTTCCACCGTGGCATCGAGTTCGGTCTGCAGCGCGCGCTGGTCCACATCGTGCTGATACTGGCCGACACCGATGGACTTCGGATCGATCTTCACGAGTTCCGCCAAAGGATCCTGCAGGCGGCGCGCGATGGACACCGCGCCGCGCACGGTGAGGTCGAGATCGGGAAATTCCTCGATCGCCACCTCGCTCGCGCTGTAAATGGAAGCGCCCGATTCGTTGACCAGCACCACGACGGGGCGGAGGTCGCTGCCGCTCAACGCTTCGACCACAAAGGCCTGCGTCTCGCGTCCCGCGGTGCCGTTGCCGATGGCCACCAGTTGACTTCCGTGTCTGTGCAGCAGGTCGCGCAATTGCTCCGCGGCCTCCGTGCACCTGCCTTCACCCGTGTGCGGATGGATGGTGCGGTATTCGACGAGTTTGCCCGTGTGGTCCACCACCGCACATTTGCAGCCCGTGCGGAAGCCCGGATCGATGCCGAGCGTGGGTTTCATGCCTGCGGGCGGCGCGAGCAGCAGCTCGCGGAGATTCTCGCCGAAGGCGCGTATCGACGCGACATCGGCCTCGGTTTTTTTCTCGAGGCGCACGTCGGCGATGAGTGTGTTTTTCATCAGACGCCGGAAGGCGTCGGTGCACATGCCGCGCCAGAACTCGCGCAGTTCCCCGGCGTTGCTGAAGGACGTGCGACCCTCGATGCGCGCAAGCACGGCCTCCTCGTTGAACTGCAGTTCGAGCAGCAGCACACCCTCGTGTTCGCCACGGCGCATCGCGAGCATGCTGTGCGGCGCGATGCTCTGTACAGGCGCGGAGAAGTCGCGATACATCTCGAACTTGGTTGTGCCCGCGGGGAATTCGCTCTTCACGGTTGAACGGAATACGCCGGTCTCAACAAAAAATGCGCGTACCCACGAACGTAATTCCGCGCGTTCCGACACGTCCTCGGCGAGTATGTCGGACGCGCCCGCGAGTGCGTCGGCGGCGGTGGGCACGCCCGCCTCCTCGTTCACAAACGCTGCCGCCGCGGCAAGCAGGTCGGTGCTTGTTGTGTCGGGTGTGTTCCATGCGGCGATCTGCTCGGCCAGCGGCGCGAGTCCGCGTTCGCGCGCAATGGTGGCGCGTGTGCGTTTGCGCGGTTTGTAGGGGAGGTAGAGATCTTCGAGTTCGGTCTTGGTCAGGCAGGCCTCGATGCGTTCACGCAGCTCGTCGGTGAGGGCTCCCTGCTGCTCGATGGATTCGAGAACGACACGCTTGCGGTCCTCGAGTTCGGTCAGATACGTGTGCCGCTCGAGAAGGGAGCGCAGTTGTACTTCGTCCATCTCGCCTGTGCGTTCCTTGCGGTACCGTGCCACGAATGGAACGGTGGCTCCTTCGGCGAACAGCGTGAGGGCGTTGCGGATCTGCCATTCGTGCAGACCAAGTTCGGATATGAGAGTGTGTACGATATCGAGCATATGAATGTGATTGTTCGTGACGGAACAAGCTAGCGGATCGGAACAAAACCGCAAAACGGAGCGACCATACAAACGCGCAGGCACCAACGTCGCGGTTGCGCCACCAATCGTACAGGCCGTCTGCTGCGGTTTCGTTGAGTGGTGTCTCCCCCGACTCGATACAAGCAAAAGGCAGCCGTCACCGATGCTCCATGAATTATCCGACGCCTGTACCGGCGTTTATTGCAGCACGGTGATGCTCCGCGCTATGGGTTTTTCGCCGTCATCGAGTATGCAGACGTACATGCCGGCGGGAAATGTCGAAACGTCGATGGGGATGAAATGTGTTCCGGGCGCCAGTGGTGCGTCGTACACGATCGAAACGATGCCGGCGTGCGCATCAGAAAGAATGATCCGAACGGCGCGCGAGCTCGGCCTGTTGACGGACACCGGCAGCATCGCGCGGCCGTGTACGGGATGCGGGAGCGGTGTTCCCATCGAAATCCCGTCGCGGCGGCCGAGCAGGGCGCTGCAGTACCCGTCAACGGACACATCACCGCGCAGCGGATTCTCGAGGCCGTAACAGCAGTCGGCCCAGGCCTTCGCCACCGGGAGTGCCATAGCCGTGTGTGCCGATTGTGCCGATTGCCGCACACGGAAACGCGCCCGGCACAGCAGTGAATCGTCGCCGGACGACCGCGGGAACATGATGTCAATGTGTATTCGATCCGCGCCGGCGGACGTACGTATCGTGACCGAGTCGTGTGCCGCCGCGACATCGATGAACTGCACCATCGAGCGATCGTACTGCAACTGCGCGCGGAAACGTCCGCCCTCCCGCAGCAGGGGAGCGGGCAGAAGCATATCCACGTGCAGCGGCGTGTCGGCGCGCGCATACACATCCGCGCGCAGCCGCAGGGGCAGCGCGTCGATGCACTGACACACGTCCATCGTATCGGCGCGCGTCATGACAACATTTTCACACGCCGATGAAAGAGTTGCCTCTTCGAAGGAAAGTGGCACGGCACGGCTGCTGTCGGCGAAGAGGCCGCGGAAGGGTACGGTAAACAACACGCCCGCACCGCCGCGCGGGTGCAGGCGCAGGGCTTCGCAGACAACACGTCCAGGCCCCGCCGCCCGCATTGAGACCGTTGATCCGTCGAGCAGCGTGCCGGAGGTGCGCACGCGGTCGTCGGCGAGGTCGAGCAGGTGTTCGTCGTAGCGGAGTACGAATCGAAACGAGAGGGGGAGTGTCGCGGGCATGGCGGGCGACAGCGTCACGGCCACCTCCGCCACGTCGCCCGCGCGCACCGCAGTGGGAGCATCGAGCGAGAGGTACACGGTGTCGGGCCGCGAGGGGATGATGAGGGTCGAGTCCCACGACACCACGGCGCTGTCGAGCCAGGCCTGCACAAACACGGGATGTATGCTGACGGCGCATTGCGGAAGCGGGAAGCTGAGCCGGCATCCGGGCGGGATGAGTTCGGCTGCGATGGCACGGAACGCGTTGTTGAACTGGGAGGCGTTCTCCACGTGCCAATGCCGGCCGCCCGTACTGTTGGCCAATGTCTGCAGCGCGCGGTCGCCGTTGGAGTTGAATCCGTACCCGATGGTGAAGAGCCGCACCTCGCCGCCCAGGGCGATCGCGCGAATGACCGACACGCTGTCGTCGAGCATCACATCGACGCCGTCGCTGAACACCACGAGCGAACGTTTCCCGCCGCGTTGCACCAACTCCCTCAGCGCTTGCAGTACGGTGACGGTCATGTACGTGTTCCCCCACGCGCGCATGCGGGATATCGATGCGCGGAGGGTGTCCTTGTCCGTGGTAAAATCACACACACGCAGAGGCCCGCTCTTGTACGCAAAAATGGCGCCCTCGTCATACATCCCGAAGGCGGTCACCAGCGTCGATGCCGCGGACTGCAGCATGTCGAATGGTCCGCCGATCATGGAGCCGGAATTGTCGAGCACCATGGCCACCGAGTTGCGCCACGTTGTGTCGGGACATGTGACCTCAACCGGCACGGGCACATTGTCCACCTGCACCTCCCACGTCGAGCTTCCGGCAAGCACGTACGGCCGGCCCTCCTCGAGCATCAGCACGTTCATGTGCACCACGGGCAGATCCGACAAACGCACCTGCCGCACCATTAACTGCCACTGCGCGTGCAGCGGAGTAAGCACTCCGCACAGACACAGCACGGGAATCCACACGCGAATACAACCCATATTCGGACTCGATGGATGTTTGTTCATGGAAAGATACTGCATCGAGTCGAAACCTGACACAGGCGCCCGTGTTTTACCATCTTCTTCGCGCGGGTCTCGGTCATGAATCCGGTTTATTCTCCCCGAGTGGTACGGGTGCCGCCGTTTGTCCCATTACCCAAGGTCGCGGGTCCTCTCGTCGAGAACCCGCGACCGCAAGAACGACTACTGGACTCAGCGGCGAATGGTGAGCAGTCGCGTAGAAGAATTGGGTCCCGCGGTGATCCGGATGAAATACATCCCTGCGGGGAGATGCGACACGTTGTACTGGAAGGTGTAGGTGCCCGCGTCCTGCAGATGCGTGGGTGCGATATAATCCACGTCGGCTCCCGCCGAATTAAAGACGTGAATCGAGACGAGACCGGTTTCCGTCAGCGTGTAAAACAGGTTCGTATAATCCGCTGTCGGATTCGGGAACAGTGTGAAGACTTCGGGCGGCTCCGTCTCGTTTATGCTGTTTTCCTTCGCCGGACCGGTCTTGGGTGTCTGGAACGTCTTCGACGGGGAATACGCGGAAGTGGATGAACATATGTTTTGCACCTGGAATTCGTAGAACGTGTTCTTGATCAATCCTGTCAATTGTTTGCTGTTTGTGGGTGAGGACGTCGAACTCCAGGTGGTAGTGCCGACTTTCCTGTAACGCACATTATAACCAATCGAATTCACCATTGCAGTCCAAGACACTGTCGCCTTTGTGCGCGTGAGCGAACCGGCCTTGAGCGATGTTGGCACTTCACAGGACGATGGAGCCGAGCATGCTGTGGATGCGAGCAGGGGAAGAAGTGGACCACTCGGGGATGCAAAACATGCTTGGGCACGCGCCTTTTGGTCGGGCGTGAAGTTGGCGAGTACTCGATCACTGGTGTAGTCCATAAAGTTCATGTACATGATTCCCGGACTCACTGGTGAGCACACGTCTGTGAGCAGGCCCGTGTGGTATCCGGATGTGTACCCCGCTTCGTTCGGTGTATCCGCTGCCATGTCGCTGCCTGTGCACGCGGTGCCATCGTCGCCCCATGTGTGCCGGAGATCCAGGCAATGACCCAGTTCATGCGTGGTCACACCACCACTGCCCATGTTTAATGTGGAATCGATGTACCCGAAATAACCATGGTGCATTACAACGCCATACGCATCGGTCACCCCTGTACCGGGGAATCTGCCCCAGCACACCCCCGAGGTGTTGCAGACCCAAATGTTCATGTAGATCGTCGGATCCCATGCATCTGTACCAAGAAGACGTGTATACTTGATGGAATCCCCCGTAAACATGGTTTTTGTGGTGTACACTCGTTCGATACCGGTTGTGGGAGATCCATCCGGCGCCTTCTGTGCCAGACAGTATTGGATTTCCATGTCGGCTTTCAGAGAGTGCGGGAACATGTACATCGAATGCGGATTCAGGCCCGCAAAGTCGCGGTTCGTTATGGCGATCTGATCGTAGACACGCTGGTCCGGTATGTTCTGCGCGGGAGTGTTATACACGATGTGCACCACCACGGGAATGGTGATCACCGCCGTAGTTTTTCGCAGCGAGTTTTGTGCTGCACTTCGCTGATCGCGGAGCGTGCTTTGAAGCACTTCCTCCTGCCAGCGCATTTTTCCATCGAGGGATGGATCCTGTTTCTTCAGAATGTCGAGGTACTCCATTGTCCAGCAGGGATGAACTTCATCCTGCGCGTACACGGGCAGAGCAGGAAGCAGTACGTATAGCACGACCGGCAGGAGAGCCCATAAGGCGACGGATTTCATGGCGAAATCTCCGAATGATTGTGTGGCGCAGTGAATCCAATGGTCCATTCACGTCTGCGTCTCTGCTCGGTGGGCCCACTCCCTGGGGTGAGCAGTCCGGTGCAGCGGAATGACGAGGTAACCTACGCCACTGTACCCGATCACGCAATACGTGTGAATACGTGATTTTGTGCGGCGACACATGCACGACAGTGCAAGCACGACGCTGTGAGCCGTTTCCCCGCGTATCCCCGTCATATCGGGCGCCCGTCCGAAAACACCCGCGTTTCCTTCCCACTCGGGTGCGTAGTATCTTGTAAGACTTTCTGTTCGTTATACAATACCGCACTCATCAACAAGCGATCCATTCATGCGTCTTACGAAGTATTTTGTCCCGACTCTCAAGGAAATTCCCGCCGACGCGCAAATGCCCAGTCATCAATTGATGCTGCGGGCCGGCATGATCCGTCCGCTGTCCGCGGGCATCTATTCGCTGCTGCCGTTCGGCTACAGGGTGTGGAAAAAAGTGATGAACATCATCCGCGAGGAAATGGACGCCATCGGCGGTCAGGAATTCCACCTCCCCGCGTTGAATCCTGTGGAGATCTGGGAAGAGACGGGGCGCGTCGAGGCCTTCGGCGACACGATGTTCCATCTGAAGAACCGCGACTACGTGCTCGCGCCCACGCATGAGGAAATCATGACGAGCATCGCGCGCGCCTTCGTAAAGTCGTACAAGGACATGCCGCAGATCTGGTATCAGATCCAGACCAAGTTCCGCAACGAGCCGCGTCCGAAGTCGGGCGTGATCCGCGGCCGGCAGTTCACGATGAAAGACGCCTACTCGCTCGATGCGACGCAGGAGGGGCTCGACGAGTCCTATCGGAAACATCATGACGCCTACTGCCGCATCTATGCGCGTTGCGGACTGACCTTCTTCGTGGTCGGCGCCTCGAGCGGCGCCATGGGCGGCAGCGGTTCCGAGGAGTTCATGGTCGAATCCGATGCCGGCGAGGATCTCTGCGCGTTTAATCTCGAAAGCGGCTACGCGGCGAACATCGAGGTAGCCACGTCCGGTATTCCCGCGATAGGCCGTGTGGCGGATCCGGGACCCGCCGAGAAGTTCGCGACGCCGACGGCGAAAAGTATCGACGATCTGGTCGAACAGTACGACATCGAGGAAACACGCTGCGCGAAGTCGCTCGTGTATTTCGCCGACGAGAAACCGTACCTCATCTTCATGTGCGGCAACGACCAGCTCAACGAGGCGAAACTGCAGGGCGCGCTTGGCGCCGCCCATGTGCGCCCCGCGCGCGACGAGGAGCTTGCCGGACTCACGGGCGCGGACTCGGGCTCGATCGGCCCGATCAATCTCGCGTCGGCCATCACACAGATCGCCGACACCCGCATCGCCCACGCGAATGGCATGGTGAGCGGCGCGAATGAAAATGGCTTCCACTACCGAAACATCGATCTCGACCGGGACGCGAACATCAGCGCGTATCACGATCTGCGCACCGTCGTGGAAGGTGAACCGGATCCGCGCGGCGGCAAACCGTTGAGTGTGAAGAAGGCCATCGAGGTCGGTCACATCTTCAAGCTCGGGACAAAATACTCGCAGGCCATGCGCGCCACCTTCCTCGACGAGAAGGGCGAGGAGCATCCCATCATCATGGGTTCGTACGGCATCGGTGTCGAGCGTGTGGTCGCCTGCCACATCGAGCAGCGTCACGATGCGGACGGCATTGTCTGGCACCCTTCCGTCGCGCCATTCGACCTGCAGCTCACCGCGTTGAAGATCGAGAGCGACACCGTGCGTGAACACGCCGAGAAGCTCTACCAGGAATTCGGGGCCGCCGGTCTCGACGTGTTGTTCGACGACCGCGCGGGTGTGAGTCCCGGATTCAAATTCAAGGACGCCGATCTGCTCGGCCTGCCTTTAAACGTCATCGCCGGCGAGAAACACCTGAAGGATGGCAACGTCGAAATCAAGGTCCGCCGCACGGGCGAGCGTGTCATCGCGCAGGTAAGCGACGCCGTCCGCGTCTGCGGCGAATTGCTGGATAAACTCAAGAACGACACAGCCGATATTTCTTAACGCACATACACCAAACGAGGAGTCCCCATGTTATCGCAGAAAATGATCGACACACTGAACGACCAGATCCGTGTTGAATTCGAATCGTCGAACCTCTACCTGCAAATGGCGGCGTGGTGCGCCGTGAAGGGCCTCGAAGGAGGCACCGCCTTCCTGTCGATACACGCCGAGGAAGAGCGCATGCACGGGATGAAGCTGTTCACGTATCTGAGCGAGATCGGCGCGCTGGCGCTTGTCCCCGCGCAGGAGAAACCGCAGCACGAGTACACCTCTCTCGAAGCGATGTTCACGCAGATCCTCGAGCACGAGAAATTCGTGACCGGCAGGATCAACACACTCGTTGCGCTCGCCTACGAGGAGAAGGATTATTCGACGCTGAATTTCCTGCAGTGGTACGTGTCGGAACAGCACGAGGAGGAAGCGCTGTTCTCGGCACTGCTCGACAAGATCCGCATGATCGGCCACGAAGGCCGCGGCCTCTATTTCATCGACAAGGAACTGGGGAAGAAGGCCATGGCCTCCGCCGCGGCGTCGGCAGCCAAAACGGCCGCGTAATCAGTTCGCGGACGGCTCTTCGAGCGTCCGCATTTCGACGCGCAGTTCGTCGCCGAGGTCGATCACACAATACGATCCCTCGGCGGCGGACCCGCAATTGACGATGGTCGAGCCGTCGATATATTCGATGCCGCGGGCCTCGTGGATATGGCCGCACACGACAAGGTCGGGAAGCCGAGCCTCGATGAACTCGCGCACGGCGGTGCTGCCCGCGTGGCGTCCTTCGCGTGTGAGGTCGAGCCGCGTGCCGTAGGGCGGGGCATGTGGTACAAACACCGTCTTGCGCGCGCTGCGCACTTCCGCGTACCCGCGTTCCGCCTCCTCGAGCAACTGCGTCTCGGTGAGTTCGTACGGCATGCGGAGTGTTGTAATCGGACCTCCCGACGCGCCGAAGAAACCGATGTCGCCAATCAGGCGTCCCTCGCCGTTGATGCTCGCCTCGAAACTCTCGAGCAGGTGGTCGGTGGAACGTGTGTCGATGTTGCCCGCCACGCCCAGCACCCATTTGCCGCGTGCGAAGAGTTCACGCACGCCGTGCTCCACCTCGCCGATCGACCGCGCGGTCAGATCGCCCGCGAGGAGCACGCCGTCGCAATGCTCCGCGTCCACGATGCGCAGCACCGTGTCGAAACGTCCGTGTATGTCGGCAAAGGCCAGGAAACGCATGCGCGGCGAGGTGCTGCGTCAGTGGGGGATGTTGAGTTTTTTAAGTTTCGGCTCGATCACCAAGCGGCAGTAAGGCGCCGCGCGGTTGTTCCGGAAGTAATCCTGATGATAATTCTCGGCCGCGTAGAATTTTTCGAGCGGCACAATCTCCGTCACGATGGGGCGATCGAATAACGACTGGGCCTGCGCCTTCGATTTTTCGGCCGCGAGCCGCTGCGCGTCGCTGTGTGTAAAAATGGCGGAACGGTATTGTGTGCCCGCGTCCGCGCCCTGGCGGTTGAGTGTCGTCGGATCGTGCGATTTCCACAACATCTCGAGCAGCGTCTCGTAGCTGATCACTTTCGGATCGAAGGTGATCTGGGCCACTTCCGCGTGGCCTGTGCTGCCCGTGCATACCTGTTCATAGGTCGGATTCGCCACATGTCCGCCGGCGTAGCCGGCCTCGACGGCCGAGACGCCCGGAAGGCGTTCGAATACGGCCTCGACGCACCAGAAGCATCCGGCTCCGAATGTCGCTTTCTCCATGTGTGTGTCCTCCTGTTTCCGTTGCGCGCAGGCGCTGACTGTCAACGCCATGAGGAGAAGGATCAGGCGTCGCATGGTGTGTCCTTTCTTTTTCAGCCGGCGGCGGCGTCCATCAAACCGCAAAACTCGCGGAAGAGATAGTCGCTGTCGTGCGGACCCGGGCTCGCCTCGGGATGATACTGCACGCAGAATACGAGCAGGTCGCGATGCCGGAATCCCTCGACCGTGTTGTCGTTCAAGTTGAGGTGCGTGAGTTCAAGGTCGGAAGGCAGCGTGGCGGCATCCACGGCGAAGCCGTGATTCTGCGATGTGATCTCGATGCTGCGGTCGCGAAGAAACATCACGGGATGATTCGCACCGCGGTGTCCGAACTTCAGTTTGTACGTGCGCGCGCCGAAGGCGAGCGCGAGCAGTTGATGTCCGAGGCATATGCCGAATATGGGCGCGCGGCCCAGCAGGCCCTTGATGGTGTCGACGGCCTGCGCCACGGATCCCGGATCGCCCGGGCCGTTCGAGAGGAAAATCCCGTCGGGTTCTGCTGCGAGCACCGCGGCGGCGTCGGCGGTGGAGGGAAACACGGTGAGGTCGCAACCGAAGGTGGCGAGGCGGCGCAGTATGTTGTGCTTCACGCCGTAATCGAGCACGGCCACGCGGTAGCGGCGCGCGGCCGCGGGAGTGCCGTAGTCCCAGCGCGCAGTCTCTGTCCATGTGTATGTTTCAGGCGTGCTGACGCGCGCGGCGAGGTCCGCGCTCGAGATGTCGGGCACTGCCGCCACGCGCGCGCGTAATTCCTCGTCGCCGAGTTCCTCTCCGGTGAGATAGCCGCGCATCGCGCCTTCACTGCGCAGCACACGCGTGAGCCGGCGCGTGTCGATGCCGTCGATGGCCGGAATGCCGTTGGCCGCGAGGTACTCGCCGAGTGTACCCTGCGCCCGGTAATTGCTGGACCGCGCGCTGTATTCGCGCATGACAAAGCCGCTCGCCCAGGGACGGCGCGATTCCACATCCTCGGCATTGACGCCCACATTCCCGATCATCGGATGCGTCATGGTGATGATCTGCCCGCAGTACGAGGGATCGGTGAGGATCTCCTGGTACCCGCTCATGCTGGTGTTGAAACACACCTCGCCGCCCGCGCCCTCGCGCGCGCCGATGGAGCGGCCGCGGAAGATGGCGCCGTTTTCGAGGACAAGAGCTGCGGTGGATGTATCGGACATGCGGATCTTTTTGTCGTTATTTGAGAAGCGTCATTGCGCGTGCCAGGCGGCGGCCGCCCGCTTCGACGCGGCAGAAGTACACGCCGCTTTCAAGCGCGCGCGCGTCGAGGGTGAAGGCGTGTGCGCCCGCGCGCAGGGCCCCGTCGTGCAGCACGGCGACGACGCGGCCCGCCGCGTCGGTCACGGTCACGCGTGTGTCGGTCAGGACGGGCAGGGTCACATGCACGGTGGTTGTGTGCACGAAGGGATTCGGGTAATTGGGCGAGATCGAGAAGTCCGCGGCGTCGGCGCGCGCAAGCGTCACCAGCACTTCGTGCGAGTACGTGTGGCTCCCGTCGGTGTCGAGCTGGCGCAGGCGGTACACGAGGGTCTCAGCAAGCGCCGGAAGCCGCTCGTCGACGAAGGAATACAGGTTCACCGAAGGCGAGGACCCCTTGCCGGCGACAAACCCGATTTCCTCCCAGGTGCCTCCGCGTGTCTCGAGCCGCTCCACACTGTAGCCGGCATTGTTCGTCTCGCTGGATGTGCGCCAGGCGAGTCGCACGACGCGTCCGTCCTGCACGGCGCTGAAGGAGGTGAATTCGACGGGCGTCGTGACGGACAACTGGAACACGCTGCGGCCGTGTGTCGCCGCCAGCAGTACGCCGCTTTTTGGATGCAGTTCAAGATCGGCCACGACACATTTCGGCATGCCGCTGCCGAGCACCGCCCAGGTCCTGCCCGTGTCGGTGGTCGCGTACACACCGAGATCGGTCCCGACGTACAACATCGCGGGATTGTTCGGATTGATCTCGAGGCAGTTCTTCTGTATCGACGGCAGATTGCCGGAAATGCTCGTCCAGGTTGTGCCTGCGTCCACTGTCTTGAAGATGCCGGTGGTGGCGTATCCGCCGAAACAGGTGTAAAAGGTGTTGACGTCGTTGGGATCGAAGATGATGTCCTCACATGTCCGCGAGGGCAGACCCGTCGAGATGTTCACCCAGGTGCCGCCGGCATTGGGCGATTTCCATACCTTGCCGTTGCTGTATCCCACGACGATGAGATCGGGATTCTTCGGCGACAGGGCGATGTGGTTGATGGTCGAGGCCGAATCGAGATTACCGTGGAACTGGAACCACTGCGCGCCGCGGTTGGTGGTCTTGTAGAGTTTCTTCGTGGATGCGGTGTACAGCACCTGCGGATTTGTGGGATGAATCGCGACCGGCGTGACCCACAGCCCGCTTCCGATGATTCCCGAATTGGCGCTGATCCAGTTGGTGCCGCCGTTGGTGGTGCGCATGTGCGAGCCGTTCTGATACTCGGCCCACATGTAACTGGAATCGGAATAGTCGATCACAAAATATCCGCCGTCGCCGCCCGTGGCCTGATCCCAGTTGGTCAGGTCCTTGCGCCGGAGCTTCGAGCCGTTGTCCTGCGTGCCGCCGCCCATGAGATTCGGATTCTGAAGTCCGATTCCCAGCTCGTAGAACTGCGTGATGGGCAGGTCGTCGTTCAAACTTGTGTACGTGGTGCCGTTGTCGTTGGACCGGTAGATGCCGCCGTCGTTTCCGAGGTACATCACGGCAGGATTCGAGATCGAGAACTCGATCGCGTGCTGATCCACATGCATGCCCGAACGGGTCGTCCACGTGAAGCCGCCGTCAGTGCTCATGTACAGTCCCACGCCGCCGCTGAGGATGCGGTTGGGATTTGTGGGATGCACCGCGATGTCGCAGAGATACCAGCCGTAGGTGGAAAAGAAGTTCGGTGTCGAGGCGCTGCTGGTGCGCACCCAGGTGTCGCCGCCATTGGTGCTCTTCACGATGGCCTTGAGATTGCTGGTGCCGCGGCCGTTCACGATCACACAGTACATGATGTCGGGCTGTGTCCAGCAGAGGTCCAGCGCCAGTCGACCGACGCTGTCCTTGGCCACACCGATCGACAACTCCGTCCATGTGGCGCCGGTGTCGACACTCCTGATGACGCCCACCCCCTGCACCGCGGCAAAAAGGGTGTTGGGTTTGGTGGGATGCAGTACCACGTCGTGTGTGACGCCGCTGTACACCTTTGTCCATAACACGCCGGAATTGACACTGCGGAAGAGACCCTGGCGCGTGGCGGCATAGACGATGTTGCGTTCTGCGCGGTTCACGCGGATCTTCCCGATGTGCTGCGCGAAGTTCCCGCTCACCATGTTCCAGGTTGCGCCCGCGTCGGTCGATTTGGCCACTCCGACGCCCCCGTAGGAATCGGCGCTGCCGTTGGCTTCGCCCGTCCCCACGTACACGGTGTTGGGATCGGACGGATCAATCTCGATCGATCCCATCGCCATGGTCGGCAGATTGTCGGCGACGGGTATAAAGGAACTGCCCCCGTCGGTGCTCTTCCATACGCCGCCGTCGGCGGCGGTGAAATACACGATGTTATGGTCCGCCGGATGAATTGCGACACCGGTGACGCGCCCGCCGATGTTGATGGGACCGGCCTGTGTCCACATCGCCGCTCCGGCACCCTTCGCAAGGGCCGCGGGGGGATTGTACACCGGCAAACTCTGCGTTTCCCGCCAGGCGGCTTCACGCGCCCCCTCGGGGATGCGGCCTGTCGGATACGTGCGCGAGGCCATGAACCAGGCGAAACGTTCCCGTATCCAGCGCTCGTTGTCTTTGTACAGGATGTTGCCCTGCTCGGTGTTGCGGAAGTCGGGCAGCGCCTCCTGCGCATGAGCAAAGGAAGCGCAGACTGTCCAAATCAGCAGTGCGAAGGTGGCGTGGATCGGGAGCGCCGTGCGCGCGGGAACGCCGGGGAATGTGCGGACCGTCATCGAAGAACCTCATTGTGTCGATTATGCGCGCCGATTGCACGCGTCTTTGTAATGTACGAAAAAAGCACGGCGCGTCATTCTTCGCGGACCAGCGCGTTGAGGGGTTCGATGACCAGCGGACGCGCGCCTCCGCGGACAACCATGCGTCCGCTGCCCCTGCGTGATTCGAGCAGAGGGCTCGAAAAAAGGAGTGATGGATCCGAAACATAGGGCGACCCGTTTACGCGCAACGTGCCCCCGAACGTACACTCGAGCCGGTCGCGGAATACGTTCTGGTACCGGATCACACCGTCGGATGTGAACGCCGACGTGTCGGGTTTTGTGCGCAGGAGGCGGCGGCGGAAATCGTCGTACGACCCGAGCGCGCCCCTGCCCACGACCTGCACGATGGCACCGTTCCGGCCCGCACGCGAGAAAAGGCGCCGGCCCATTGGCTCCGGTCTGAGCGTGTACGGAGCAAGCGGGTAGTAGCCGATGTACACGTCGCCCGCGTCGATGGTGATCCAGCCCGTCGCCGTGCTGTCCACGTCAAAGGCGCGCACATCGGCGGGGAAAAATCCGACAAGCGCCTGATACCGCTTGATCTCGGGAATGTCGTACAGAGCGATAAGGGTGCTCTTGTACTGGAACACATCCTCGTACGGTGAACCGCCCACGGTCTTGGTGATCGTCCCGAAGTATGGATCCACTTTTGCGTTTTCACGCAGGACGAGTTCAGGACTGTGCGCCGTGAACGATGTGAGCGACGCGGCTTCGGAATAGGGCTGCATGGTGAACAGGGTGTTCTGCGGGGAATCGCTGCTCCACAGCAGGCTCCATGTGCGCTGTTCGCGCGGCTGCAGAAGGCCGCCGCGCACGTGACCCATCACGTAGAGCGGATCCATGTACGTGTACTTCGGCGCGAGACGCACCCGCGCCGTATCGCCGCGCAGCCGGTCTGCACTGCGTTTCCATTCCCACACCTCGTACGGCTTCTCTCGCGACGTGGCCAGGCGCAGCAGCGTGGGATGCGGCCGGTAGGTGAAAAGGGTGGCGAGATATTGCTCACGCGCGTATATCTGCGCGCCGTCGCCGACGTAGAACCAGGCCAGCGCCGCGAGTTCCGAGATCATCGGCTGCATGGCCGAGTTCATCTCTTCGCGCGCATGGGCGCCGCCGAACTGTCCGCCGAGATACTCGTGGAAATAGTCCGCGAACAGCCACGAGGCCATCGCGCCCGCGCGTTTCGCGAAGGCCTTGTCGGCCGCGAACTGCTCGTTGAGCAGCATGGCTGTGAAGAGCAGCGGGCCATATGTGGGCGAGTCAAATTCCTGCTGGCCCTCCTTCACCGCGGCATCCATCCAGTCGCCGATCAACGACATCGACTCCTCGCGGTTCTCGGGGATGCTTTTGCCATTGTAGTATTTCTGCTCGAGTCCGAGCGCATCACACGCGAGCAGGAGGGCGGTGGCGCCGCAGATGCGTTCGTGTTCCGATGCGGGCGGATCCATCGGGACATCGCGCCACATCGCGCGGAATATCGCCTCGGTGCTGTCGGGTAGATAGTCCCGTGTAAAAAGATAGGCCGCCGTCAACCGGTACCTCTCGACAACGTTGTTGGAAGCGGCGCGGAAGTGCGACGCGATTCTCTGCAGGCCGTCGGCCCGCATTTCCTCGCGTCGCGCCCGCTCGAGCGCGCCGAAGAGGTCGACCGCGACGGGCTCGGTCGTGAAAAATGTTCTGATGCTGTCGATACGCGCGGCGATGCTGGGCTGTGCCCATGTCGTGCCGCTGCTGAGAAGGATGAACAGCAGGGCTGCGCATCCGTGTGTGACAGAGACGCGGCGGACGAGGTTCTTCTTCATGGTTGCACCCGAATTGCTGAGACGTAGCCGAGACGTATCGAGAAGGGTGTCCACACGGCGCCTCCGTCATGCGAAACGAAGGTGCCGTTGTCCGTGCCCGCATACACGATGCTTGGGATGGTCGGATGGAAGACAAGTGACGTGATGTTCAGATTCGTCAGCCCGGCGCTCGAAAGCATCCACGTTGCCCCGCCGTCTTTTGATGCCATGATGCCCTGGCCGGCGGTTCCGATTAGAAGACGCCGCGGTTGGGACGGATCGAAAGCCGCGGCCTGCACACGCAGGACCTGATCTCCCGGTGTCAGCTTTGTCCATGTCAGACCCCCGTCCTCGCTGCGCCACAGTCCTGTCGGGCCCCAGGCGGTTAGCAGATCTCTCGAAACAGGGTGACGGAGAAGGCGCTCGAGCGGTGTTCCCTGCAATGGGCCGCGCTTCCACATCAAGCCCCTGTCGCTGCTTCGGTACAATCCTTCATTCGTGGCGAGAAGAAAATCTCCGGGAGAGGGAAGCATATCGCTGGCGTACGTCCCATCCGCCGGACGGAGTCCGTACGACCGCGGCATCCACGATGCCGCCTTGTCGGTGGAGAGATAGACACCCATCGGTGTGGTAATGAAGACCGAGTCGTCGATGAGTACAATGCGGTTCACTGTGGGGATGCGCCAATCGGTGGCCTGCTTCCAGGTTGTCCCACCGTCGCGCGACACGAGCAGCCCGTTGTCGCCCGCCAGATACACGGTGCCGGGATCGTTCGCGGGATTCGCCGCGTCCACGCAGCGGTTGTTATTCCACCCGAGAGCGTGCCAGCTTGTGCCGGTGTCGGTGCTGAGGGCGGCACCGGGATACACCGGGTGCATGTTTTTTAGTGCGCCCGGCACAGGAGCGGTGTACATGCAGACGTATAAACGCGGCTGTGTTTCCTGAGTCCGCGCCGCCGCGTGTGCGGCCAGCAGCAGGACAAGGGTCAGCAGTGAGGTGCGGAGGACGGCGGCAATCCGCAGCGTTCGGGAAGGAAAGGTCATGCTAGTATTCCTCGCTGTCGATGCGCTGTATGTCGGCGCCGATGTCGCGCAGCTTTAATTCGATGGATTCATACCCGCGGTCGATGTGGTACACGCGCAGCACCTCGGTCTGCCCGCGCGCCACGAGTCCGGCGATGATGAGCGAGGCGCTCGCGCGCAGATCGGTCGACATCACCTTAGCGCCTGTCAGGTGGGCGGCACCGTGTACGTGGCAGGCGTTGCCCGACACATCGATCGATGCGCCCAGGCGCTGCAACTCCGCCACATGACTGAATCGGTCGTGGTAGATTGTGTCGGTGACCATCGAGGATCCCGACGCGATGGTCATCAGCGTGAGCCACTGCGCCTGCATGTCGGTGGGGAAACCGGGATAGATCGCCGTCGAGACATTGATCGGTTTCGGCGCGCCGTCGCTGCGGATGGTGATGCGGTCGCGGGCGATGTCGAGCGTGTTTCCCGTCTCGCGCAGCTTGTCGGTCACCGCCTCGAGATGTGTGGCGTCGACGTTGGTCAGCGTCACCTCTCCGCCCGCGGCGGCGGCGGCGACGAGGAAGGTGCCGGCTTCGATGCGGTCGGGTATGTTCCTGTCATCCGCCGGATGTAATTCGTCGACGCCCTCGATCTCGAGATGATTCGTGCCGATGCCGTCGATACGCGCGCCCATGCGCACGAGAAACTGCGCGAGCTGTGTGATCTCGGGTTCGACTGCCGCGTTGCTGATCACCGTGCCACCCTTGGCGAGCACGGCAGCCATGAGCGTGTTGCCCGTGGCACCGACACTCGAGATGTCGAACGAGATGCTGGCGCCCGTGAGCCGGTCGGCCCGTGCTATGACATAGCCCTGTTCGAGTTCAATGTGCGCGCCGAGCCGCTGCATCGCCTTGATGTGCAGATCCACCGGGCGAGGTCCCCAGGCACACCCGCCGGGGTACGAGACTTTTGCGTAGCCGAAACGGCCGAGCAGCGGGCCGAGCACATAAAAGGATGCACGCATCTTTTTTACCAGCTCGTAGGGCGCCTCGAAGTGGGTCACGTTGCCGGCATCCAGCTCCAGCAGTGTGCCCGGATGCCGGACAGTCACGCCAAGCTGCTCGAGCAGTATCGACATGGTCGATATGTCACGCAGCCGCGGCGTGTTTTCGAAACGGCAGACGCCGCCGCTCAGAAGCGCTGCGGGCATGAGGGCGAGGGATGCGTTTTTCGCCCCGGAAATGCTGACGGTCCCGTTCAAACGGTTTCCGCCGCGGATGATGAACTTGTCCATGTGCTCTCGCGTTATTCTAGACGTCGATCTTCGAAATGTACTCGGATAAGCGTATTCGACTCAAGGCACGCATCAGGCCGGGTGGAGTTTCTCTCCTTCTCCGCGGTGTACGTTCTTGCAGAATGCAGTACTTTCTTTGCAAAAATAGCCGCATTTCGCGTTTCCATGTGTACCCAACTATTCTCTGAATGAGTCAAAAATAACGAAAGTTCCTAGACACGGCGCAGGGATGCAGCAACGTGAAATCGATGGCACACGAATTGAATAACTGTGTGAAGGATCCCGGGGAGAAAACCGAAACCCGGTGAAAAATGAAGAGCAACCCACAGGACTATATATGAAAAACCTCATGATTCCCGCACTTCTACTGACGCTGACCTTGTCGGCTTTTGCGTCGTATGGGGATCCCTCGCCTGCCGGACGTGTTCTAAATTTGGGCACCTCGGCTGTGACTGTTGTATTTGACAACAGTGCGCGCGACTTCGATCTTACGGACAAGCAACTGGAAACGATCGTTGCACGGGTTGAGGGAACCACCGGCAAGCACTACTTCATCATCACCTCCGAGCATAGCCGCGCGATCCAATGTGGCTATGCCATCTCCGAGAAAAAATCGATTTCTGTGAATCTGCCCCCGCAGGCCATTCTCGTCGCGGCAACCAATACGCGCGACGGACTCGGCTCCACCGTGCGTGTTGCCGGTGTGAAGAACACCTCCGCCGCCTGGACGAATTACTCGGGCATTCTCCCGATGACTTCGCCGTCCAACACGGAAGGTCTGCCGCCGATAGCACAGAGCAAGGGTGTATCGCGGTAACACATCGCGCCATCCCGCACTGCGGGACAGGGGAACAGACCGTTACGGACGGGCTGCGGGAACCATCAACAACCCGCGGCCCGTTTCGTTTTCCGCTGCACGATCTGTGTTGTTGACAGGTTAAAACGAGCAGCGCCGGTACACTTCAGCGCGGGCGGGATCGGCCTGCATGAGCACGTTCATGAGCGACTTCCGGTCGGGATACCCGTCAAGAACGGTGCAAAAATCCGGCGCTTTGGATTCGAGCCACATGGTCAGTATCAGCGAGCGTACGTTGGTGCGTGCAAGCACATCGGCGATTCCGTCGAGTGCCTTTGCGATGCCCTTCTGTGCGTCCGCTTTTTCCGTGCCGAGGAAATCGAGTCCCTCGTAGTAATACCAGTACAGGGCGCTGCGGAAATTCTCGTACAGGGCGTTCTGTATCTCTCCCAGGAAATTCATGCGGCTGTACTGATTCGAACTGCCCTGCCACTCGACGGCCCGTGTGCTCGACTGGGAGCGCTGGGCTATGCTCGCGGCCTTCTGGTAATACGGCGTGCCCTGCATCAGCTCGTAGCTGTCGAAATCGAGGCCGAGGATCAGGTACATGTAAAAGTCAACGAAACTGCGCAGCTCGTCGAACTGAAATTCATCGTAGTACAGCGGCTGCCCCTTGAAGAAGGTGAAGGTCCATTTTGTGTCCATCACACGAAGCAGCAGACTGGTATTGTTGGTTGGACGGCCTTCCTGCCACGTGCGGCGCTGGCTCACGATTACTGCCTGCGCGCTGAACTCGCCGCCGTCGGAACCCGTAAGAAACTTCAGCGTCAACTGCACGGGTATACGGTCCCCGCGGAAATCGACGTCGGTCCACCGCCGCTCGTTGACGTACGCCATGAGCTTGTCGCGGAGCTCGGCGATGTACTCGCGCTGCGAGGGCGTGAGGTTCTCCGTGCCCATTTCTACCGACATTTCTATTTCCTGCGCCGCGAGTCGGGAACAAAATGCGAGGCCGAGGAGTACAAGGAGTGTGAGTGTACGCATTATCACGAGGGAGAAATGGGACGGAACAAGTGCGAAAAAATAGGTAAAAGGCGGACCTGCGGCAAGGCATTCCTTTTTCTGGTCCTTTCGGGGATCATGATCCTGCATCTCACGGCCTTCGCGGGCTTCGAACGGCGCCTCGCAGGGGCGCGGGTGTTATCGCTCGGTTCGGCCGGTCCGGCATCGCGGTGGGATCCGTGGAGTTTGAACATGAATCCCGCGTGTGCAGGATTGGCTGGCAGAGGAGGGGGTGTGATGGCTCTGCCGTCGCGCTTCGGTCTGCCGGAATTGGGGGGCTATGCCGCAGTGTGGTCCGAATCATATTCATCCATCGGCACAGGTGTGCTGATCGAGACGAGCGGCGGCGCGTTGTACCGCGAAACACAGCTCGTCTGTGGCGTTGCGCACGATCTCGGACCTGCTTTCCGCTGTGGAATCGCGCTGCGATACGAGCATCTGGGCATCGCACGGTATGGCAGCGATGCCGCGTTTGCGGTGGATGCGGGTGCGGTGTGGCGTGTCGGTGAAAAAATTTGTGTGACTGCGGCGGTGCAGAACGCGGGCGGAACGCGGTATGCCGGCGGTCGCGAGCGTCCGCCGCTCGCGCTGCTGCTGGGCGTCGAAGGCGCTATGGGAGAGGATGCGACGGTGCATTGCGCGGTGTTCAAGGATGTACTGCACGTGGTGGATGTGCGGGCCGGTGTTGAACTGCGGCCGCATCCCCTGCTTGCGCTGCGTGTGGGCGCGCAGACCGCTCCCGCAACATTTTCCGCGGGCGCCGGTTTCCGCTGGGCGGGCATCAGTGCCGACTATGCGTTTGTTGCGCATCCCGAACTCGGCGGCACTCACGCGTTTGGTGTCGCGATACAGTTGTCCGGCGACGAAGTTTCGGAGTAAATTGCGCGCGACATCATTTGAAGGAATCTTCGCATGGAATTCACCCACCTCCTGCTCGACATCAGCGACTCGATCGCAACGGTGACCCTGAACCGGCCCGACAAATTAAACGCGCTGAATGCTGCGACTTTCGCCGATCTCGATGCCGTGTTCCATGCGCTCGAAAACGACACCACTGTGTCGGTGGTGATTGTGACCGGTGCCGGTGAAAAGGCCTTTGTCGCCGGTGCGGATATCGCGGAACTCAGCAGGCAGGGCGCACTTTCAGGCCAGCAGTTTGCGCGCTCAGGCCAGGAGGTCTTTGATCGTATCGAACGATTCCCCAAACCCGTCATCGCGGCAGTGAATGGATTCGCGCTCGGCGGCGGTTGTGAATTGGCGCTCGCCTGCCATATCCGCATCGCGGCCGAGAATGCGAAGTTCGGGCAGCCTGAGGTGAATCTTGGCATCATTCCCGGCTATGGCGGCACACAGCGGCTCGCGCGACTGATCGGCGCGGGTCGGGCCGCCGAACTACTTCTGACGGCTGCTATGATCGATGCGCAGGAGGCCTACCGCATCGGCCTCGCAAACAAGGTGGTACCGCGCGGTGAAGCGGCGGCAGCCGCGCGCGAGATGGCGGCAACCATCGCGTCGAAGGGACAGGTGGCCGTCCGCCACTGTCTCGCGGCGCTGCATGCCGTGCACGAAACGTCCCTCGCGGAGGGCCTGCGTATCGAGGCCGCGCTCTTTGGTCTGACGTGCGCGTCCGACGATTTCCGCGAAGGGACGCAGGCGTTTCTGGAAAAACGGGCCGCGACCTTCACCGGCAAATAATGGACCTTTTCGGCGAGCGCTTCGACGACGAAGGGGAGGATCTCGGTCCGCAGCCCGAGGCCTCCGAACGCCGTCTCCGCGGCGGTGTCCGCCGCCGCCTCTGGCTTATTGCCCTGCTTGCTGGTATCGGCATACTCTGTTATGTGGGTGAAAAATACGCGGTGCTCGTGCAGCCCAGTATCGAGAAACTGCGCGCCTCGCGCGATCTGCAGTCCGTGAAGTCCGTGGAGGAGGAGGTTCGCTCCATCCTCGAAAATTACGGAATAACGGACAGTTGGGTCCGAAAAAGGTCGGTCGGTCTGGAGGGCATCGACAGCGTGCGCGACGTCTGGACTGTGAGCATTCCCGGCGACGTCCCCGTCGCGTCGGTGACCCACGATCTGAGCGTCTTGGCGGAGCGGTACCAAGGCCGCGCATACGCGGTGGAGGACGCCAAAACGCGACAGGTGTACGTCCACATCAAATTCCGCGACATGGTCCGCTACACCCTGGTCTTCCAGCCGACTGCCGGCATTCGCCGCCGTGAGGGGAGCATTGCGCTGCTGGTGGACGGACTTGAGGATTGCGACGAGTCCGAGCTTGAGGCGTTTATGGCCTCGCGCGATCCCGTTGGGTGCATCATCATTCCGGGCAGAAGTTCCGGACCGCTGTATGAACAGGTGCGTGTGCGCAACAAGGATATCGTTCTGCACCTGCATGTGTTCGCCACAAGGCAGGAAGTGAACCGTCTGGCATTTTCCGACGATCTACGGGAATCGGAGATGCGCTGGAAGGTGCGCAATATCGTGAAGGGGTATCAGGCGTCCGGCTATTTCTTCATGACATCCGAGCGCGCTCTCGGTTCCAACGCGCGTTTTGTGCAGACCGAGTTCGAAAATCAGGGCTTTCAGATGGTGGACGCCGCCTCGCTGTTTTTTATCGACCGCACGTCGGAGCTGTCGAACATGACCTCGCGAATGAACGATCTGGCCGCGAGCGCCATGCGCAACGGCACCGCGATCGGCGTCGTGAAGCTGGAGGAGTCCACCATGAGTTTCCTGCACGACGAAATGGTGCGGCTCAGAAAAAAGGGACTGGACTTCACGAGCATGCGCTCGCTGCTTGCGCATCGCAAATGACACTGATTGCTGCGAAGCGCACAACTTTCGGTCTTGCGTCGTGCGCGGCGGCTTCCGTAGCTTGCGGGATATGAAATCGACAAAACTCTTTCGTGCGGGACTTACTCTCCCGCTTCTGTTAATGCTGTGTGTGCCGGTGCTCACCGCGCAGACCGAAACGGCCGCCGCGATAGTCCGTTTGGAACTCCGTCAACCGGATCCCGGTATTGCGACATCCGCCGCACCCGCGCCCTCACTGTTCCCCGAATCCGCGCCGGAGAAAAAATCGGGCCTGCTCGCCGTCGTGTACTCGCTGCTGCTGCCGGGAATGGGAGAACTCTATGCCGGGCGTTTTGACGCGGGCATCTACCCTCTGGTGGCGGAAGGCGTCCTGTGGACGGGATTCGGCGGGCTGCATTATTACAGCTCGTGGGTGCGCAACGACGCGTACGGCTATGCCGATCTGCATGCGGGCGCATCCACCGAAGGGAAGGATGAACGGTTCTACGCCGCGCTCGGCAACTACAGAAGTGTGCGCGAGCACAACGCCGTAAAACTTGTGGAGCGGAATCTCTCGGCGCTGTATCCCGAAGACGCCGCCTCCGGATATGCATGGGAGTGGGCCACAGATGCGGAGCGACTGACCTTCAAGGACCAGCGAATTTCCGCCGACGAACTTTCGAACGGCGCATCGTTTGTGGCTCTCGCTCTCATCGCGAACCGCATTTGGAGCGGCGTGCAGGCGGCGCTTTTTGTGCGCCGGCACAATGCGGCCCTCGATCAGAAGGCGGGGCTGTTCCCGGAATTCCGTGCCGATGTGCTGACGCGAAACGGCCGGACAGATGGCGTCCGTTTCACCTTGCAAGGCCGTTTCTAAAAGGGATTCCCTGTGTGAGTTTTATCGATATTGGCACCCATAGGCCAGAATCGTTGTTTTTTGTGTGAGCCGCCGTGTCTTGGGAGCACGGGTATTCGTGAAAAAATAATTTATTTCTTGCGTCTTTTCTAGGAACCAAGCGCAACAACAGGTATGTTGTGCCGTAATAATGACTGTCAGTCAGTCGCCGACCGAACGTTCGGTATCCGTCTGACCGGTTTCTAAACAGAATAAGAATTCGAATTGGATAACACGCTTACACGAAAGGAACGAGAGCGCCTGACCCGTCGTCAGGACATCATCACTGCGGCGCGTGACGTGTTTGCGATTCGCGGCTATGCGGATGCAACACTCGATGAAATTGCAGCACGCGCGGAATTTGGGAAAGGGACATTGTACGGGTATTTCGAGAACAAGGAAGATTTATTCGAGGCGGTGATCGTCGAAGGTCTCGACGATCTTCTCGCATTGGCCCAGAAAAACTTCTCCAACTCGGATGAGGCGCTTGCCAACAGTTACCGGCGTTTTGCCCACGAGATGCTGACCTTTCTTGTGGAAAACCGAGCGTTATTCACTCTGATCATGCGGGAGGTACACCGCGTATCTCCACGACAGGCATTGCTCGAAAAGTTCCAGATCCTGATCACGGAAGTGGAAAAACCGTTGCTCCGATCGCTGCCCGCCGAAATTCGTGAACGGTTCAACACATCGCACATTGCCTTCATGTACCTGACGAACGTGTTCACGCTGTACCGATGTGTTGCACCACCCCTCGACAGCCACTGTCTCTTCACGCCGTTGCAGGTCTCGCTAACTCCAACAGAGACTGAAACCGCAGCGGCATTGGGACTTCTGGATCTTGTGTTTTTCGACGGCATGCACTCCGTTGTAGCGTCCGGCGACACCCATTGACGAACGACACTTTTTTCCGACATCAAACATCATCCACCATGCGACACATCACACTCTTAGCATTGATTGCCGTTATCGCGGCAACGGGCGTTGTTCCCTCTGTGGCGCAGCGCACGCTGACGCTCAACGACGCCGTGAACGAAGCCCTCAAGAACAACCGCCAGCTCGCCATGGCGCGGCTCGAGCAGGACAAGGCCGACTACCGCGTGGCCGAGGCCATCGGAAATGCGCTGCCCAATGTCACCGCGTCGGGCACATATTCGCGCGCCATCAAGAAGCAGGTGTTCTTCCTGCCGCGCGCCATTTTCGAGCCAGGCGCGTCGGGATACGCCCCTCTGGAATTCGGTCTCGACAACACATTCCAGTTCGGATTTTCCGCCACACAAATCCTGTTCAATTCGGCCGTCTTCACCGGCGTCGGCACCGCCAAGATTTATCAGAAGGCCTCGCGCGAGATGTACCGCAGCGAGTACAACAAGACGATAGCCAGCGTCAAGCGCGCCTTCTACGGTGCCCTCCTCTCGCGCAGTGTGCGCGATATGATGCAGGCCAGTCTGAAAAACGCCGAGGACAACCTCGCGAACGTCCGTACGATGAACACGCAGGGCCTCGTATCCGATTACGACTTCATCCGCGCCGAGGTACAGGTGGGCAATGTGCGTCCGGCCGTGATCGAGGCCGAGCGCGCCGTGCTTATGGCCACAAACGGACTGAAGGTGCTGCTCGGCATTGCGCCGTCGGAGGAAATCACTCTGTCGGGTTCGCTGGACTTCGACCCCATCGATCCCGGAGTCATTGAGAACGCCGAGAAAGTCGCCATCGCCGAGAACGCGGGTTTGCGCGCGTTGGAATTTCAGCGGCAGGTCAGCGATGAACTCGTGAGCATCTATCGATCCGAATCGTATCCGACACTCGCAGCATTCGGCAACTACCAGTGGCAGGCGCAGAAAAACGACTTCAAACTGACGAGCAACGATCTCGTGCGCACCTCCACCGTGGGCCTCTCGTTGAACCTGAACCTGTTCAACGGCTTCCAGACGCGCTCGCGCGTCAATCAGGCGCAGGTCGACTTTCTGAAGACCGACGAGCAGGTCAAGTTTACGCGAGACGCGCTGGTGATGCAGGTGCAGAATCTGGTGCTGCGTCTCGAGGAGGCGCGCAAACGGTTCGAATCGCAGACGCGCACGGTCGAGCAGGCCGAGAAGGGCTACAAGATCGCCACAACGCGCTATTCCGCGGGCACCGGCACACAGCTCGAAATCAACGACGCGGATATTGCCCTCATGCGCTCGCGGGTCAACCGCGTGCAGGCCGTCTATGATTACAGCGTGGCACGCGCGGATCTCGAGGAAATTCTCAGCGCCATCCTTCCCGAATAACGACATTACTTCACCACAACAGCATACCGATATGAAAACCAGCACCACTGCAGTTCTGCGCGCGATCGCGACACTGTCGCTGACCGGCGCCGCGCTCCTGTTCTCGTCCTGCAAATCCGCGGACGCGGACCCCAAAAAAGAAGCAGCCACGGAGAACATCGTCAACGTGCGTGTCGAGACCGTGACTCCCTCCGAGTTCCGTGAAAACCTCCAACTTACCGGCACTGTGATCGCCGGCGACGACATCACCGTTCCTGCCGAGGAAGGCGGACGCGTCACGGAATGGGTCGTCGCGCGTGGCGCCCGTGTCAAAAAGGGCCAGGTGATCGCGCGGCTCGACGACGCCCTCCTCCGCGCCGGTTTCGACGCGGCCAACGCCCAGTATCAACTTGCCGAGCTCACTGCAACGCGGCAGGACAAGGTGTTCCAGGAGCAGGGCATCTCGGAATGGCAGAACAAAAGTTTTCAGTACCAGCGCGACGCCGCCCGGGCTCAAACCGACCTCATGAAGGCGCGTCTCGAAAAGGCGCAGATAAAAAGTCCCATTGCCGGCATCGTCGACTACCGTTTTGTCGATGCGGGCGAGATGGTCGGACCAGGAGCTCCCGTCGCGCGTGTCGTCGACATTTCACGCCTCAAGGTGTCGGCAGGTGTGCCGGAACGCTACGCGGGCAGCTTCCGCTTGGGCGACAATACTCGATTCACCGTCGACGCCCTCAGCGGTCGTACCTTCCACGGGCGCATCACCTTCGTTGGTGCGGCAGTGTCGAAGGACAACCGCACGATCCCCGTCGAAATTTCCGTTACCGACGGTGGCGGACTGCTCAAACCCGACATGATCACAAAAATCCTGTTTACTCTCTCGGCGCGCTCGAATGTGATCACGATCAAAGAGGATTACGTACAGCAGGTCGACCGTGAGACCTTTGTTGTCTTCTGCGCGGAGGGCGACATAGCTCGTGAACACCGTGTGAAGCTCGGACCCAGTTCCAACGGATTTGTGGTCATCGAGAGCGGACTGGAGAAGGGCGATCAGCTCATTACACTCGGTTTCCAGAACGTGGCCGAGGGGCAGAAACTCCTCATCCAGAAGTAAGCCCGAGGACGAAGGAGAATCTACCATGCGAATCTGGAACCTGGCGGTCGATAACCGCGTCGCCGTCTACATATTCATGCTCATAATTGTCGTGCTCGGTACGCAGGCCTACATCACGATGCCCCGCGAGGCCTCGCCCGATGTCACGGTGCCTTTTGTCATCGTGTCGATTCCCTACGTGGGTGTGAGCCCGGCCGACATCGAAGGCCTCGTCACGCAGCCACTCGAGCGCGAAATAAAGACGCTCAAGGACATAAAGACCATCACGTCCTCGTCGAGCGAGGGACTCTCGACCACCTTCGTGGAATTCAACACCGGCATCGACATCGACGAGGCACTGCGCCGAGTGCGTGACAAGGTGAATTCGACGAAACCCAAGCTGCCGAACGATATTCTCGAGCCCATCGTCAACGAGATCAACCTCAGCGAGTTTCCGATCATGTACGTTACGGTCGGTGGTTCACTCGGGGTTGCACGCTTGAAGGAGTACGCGGACGCGCTGAAGGAGAAATTCGAGGCCATACCGGGTGTCCTCAGTGCGGACATTACGGGCGGACTTGAACCCGAGGTGCAAATAAACGCCGACGTGAACCGAATGAAGGGGTACGACATCAGCTTCGAGGACATCACGAACGCGATACGAGGCGAGAATGTCACGATACCCGGCGGCTCCATCAACAACGGTAGTACCGACCTCACAGTGCGTGTGCCCGGACAGTACAAAGATCCGAAGCCTATCGCAGACATTGTCGTGAAGATGCGCAACGGGCAGCCCATCTACATCCGCGATGTGGCCGAACTCAAGTATTCGTTCGAAGACCGCAAGACGTTCAGTCGGGTAAACGATAAACCTGTTGTGACGGTGGGCGTGAAGAAGCGGGCCGGCGAAAACCTTATCCGCATCGCCGACGAAGTACACAGCATTGTTGAGAAGGAGCGTCCGCTGCTTCCGGCCGGCGCGACACTCAACATAACCAACGACCAGTCGATCTTCGTCAAACGGATGGTGAACGAACTCGAGAACTCGATCATCACCGGCATGGTCCTTGTCATCCTCGTTCTGTTCATGTTCTTCGGCGTGAAAAATGCCATGCTCATCTCGACATCCATCCCACTCTCGATGTTGATGGGATTCATCATCCTGTCGGCGATGGGTGTCACACTCAACATCGTGGTGCTGTTCACGCTTGTGCTCGTTCTGGGGATCGTGGTCGACGATGCGATCGTGGTGATCGAGAACATCTACCGGCATCAACAGGAGTATGGCGAGGATCTCATCCAGGCCGCCAAGAACGCCACGCGTGAGGTGGCGGTTCCTGTCGCAACGTCCACGTTCACAACGGTTGCGGCTTTCATCCCGCTACTGTTTTGGCCGGGCGTTGTAGGCGAGTTCATGAAGTATATGCCCATCACGCTCATCGCCACAATGCTCTCGTCGTTGTTCGTCGCATATGTTGTGAGTCCCGTACAGGGATCGAAGTTCATTAATTACAAGCAGGAAATCGCAAAGGCGAAATGGTCGCTCGAGCATCCCTCACTGTGGCGCCGCTATAATCCGTTCACCGTCATCTACCACTGGGTCGACGAAAGACTTTTCCCTGCCGCACAGAACAACTACGTGCATGTGTTGCGCTGGGCGTTCAAACACAAGAATCTCACCATAGGTGGCGCCTTCGCTCTGCTCGTACTGAGCTTCATCACTTTCGGCGCGTTCAGCGCCGGCGTGGTGTTTTTCCCCGAAACGGAGCCGAACCTCGTGACAGTCGGTATTACCATGCCGTCGGGCACGCCGCTTGAAGTAACAAATCAAGCAACCCTGCTCGTGGAGAAACACATACGCGAGGTGAAGGGTGTCGATGACATCGAATTCCGTGTTGCCAATGTGGGCACATCGAGCAATCCCTTCGATTTCGGCGCCGGTTCCACGGCCGACAAGGCGTCGGTGGCTGTGAACTTCTACGAAAAGGCGAAGCGGTCGCAGAGCACTTTCGCAACACTCGATCGGATCCGTGAAGCGACAAAAAACATCCCCGGTGCGGAGATCAAAGTCGAGAAACAGCAGATGGGTCCCCCGGTCGGCGCTCCCATCAGCATCGAAATTGCAGGAGATGACTTCAATCGCCTGCGTACTCTTTCGGAGCAGATTCAGCGGACCATCAAAACAATTCCGGGTATCGTCGATTTGAAGGACGACTACAATATCGGCAAACCCGAAGTGCAGGTGATAATCGATCGCGAGAAAGCCGCCCTTCTCGAGATGAGCACAGGGCAGATCGCAAGTGTGGTGCGCACGGCGATCAACGGCACTGAGGCGTCGAAGTTCCGCGTGGGTGAGGACGAGTACAAGATAACTGTACGCCTGCGCGAGGACCAACGGGCCTCGGCAGAGGCGTTGCAGAATCTCAACGTCACGTTCATGAACCGCCGCGGCGTGCTCATGTCGGTACCGATCGCGTCGGTGGCCGACGTGGTGCGCGGCACCGGGCTTACCGGCATCAAGCGAAAGGATCTTACGCGAGTCATTACCATCACGGGCAACGTCCGCGGCCGCCTCGCCAACGACGTGCTCACGGATGTGCGCACAAGGCTCGCAGGATTCGAGGTTCCCAACGGGTATACTGTGAACTATTCAGGCGAGCAGAAGGAACAGGACGAGGCGGCCGCCTTCCTTACAAAGGCGCTGATCATAACACTACTGCTTGTTTTCCTTATCATCGTGGCGGAGTTCAACTCGGTGAAGATCCCGACCATCATCATGGTGTCGGTGCTGCTCTCCTTGATCGGCGTACTGTTCGGCCTGGTGATCACAGGGACCGCATTCAGTATCGTGATGACCGGCGTGGGTGTGATCGCGTTGGCGGGAATTGTGGTAAAAAATGCGATAGTGCTCCTTGATTTTACGAAACACATCAAGACCGAGAGCAATTCACTTGAGGAGTCTCTGCTGGAAGCGGGACGCGTCCGATTGCGCCCCGTAATCCTCACTGCTGTCTCGACGATTTTGGGTATCATTCCGCTGGCCACCGGCGTGGACTTCAGTTGGCGCGAGTTCCATTTCGTTGTTGGCGCCGAGAGCGGCGGCATGTGGCGTCCGCTCGGTGTTGCCATCGTTTTCGGACTCGGCGTGTCTACCTTCCTGACCCTCGTCGTTGTTCCCACGTATTATGCCTGGGCGGAGGAGAAGACGGCGTGGGCGGTCGCAAAGATCAAACGAGTATTCCGTCGTTCAGCGAAACCCGCAACGGAGACTCCCTGACTCAGCCGCGTGCGGCCGTACTATCAACCGCATGCTGAAAAAGAGAAGGCCCCGGGACGTCCATCCCGGGGCCTTTGTGTTTCAGATTCAAGACCCGAGACGCACGTGACGCCGCGAGCCGTACAACCTATCAACTGCCGTATTTCACCGAACAGCCGTAGGGCTTGGTGGAAGAGAGAGGAGCGGGCTGACCGGCGAGCAGCGCGTCGAGAACTTGGCGCACGTATATCGTGCGCTCCGCGACCGGATTGGAACCGCGCGGATCGTCGTCGACCGCGCCAGCGTACACTATGTTCATGTCGCCGTCGATGATGAAAATGTGCGGTGTCGTTTTTGCCCCAAACTCGCGCCCGACAGTGCCGTCTTTGTCGACGAGCACCGCCGTCATTGCCGCTTCCCACGCGGTGTAGCGGTCCTTCAGTTCGGCGTTGGCCAGAAAGTCCTTATGCCCTTCATGGGTGGAGTTGAGACCGAGCCAGACGATTCCTTTGGCGGTGTAATCCCTCTGCAGCGTCTGCATGCCGCCCTTTTCGTAGTGACGCACCACGAACGGGCAGTTGGGATTGGTCCACTCGAGCACGATGGTTTTGCCTTTGTAGTCCGCAAGGGAATGGACTTTTCCATCGGTATCGGTAAGCGAGAACTGAGGCGCCTTGGTTGCGGACGGCGCACCGCCGGGGGCGACGGCCAGGGCCGTGCCCGACGCAATAAACAGGAGCGCCAGAATATATAAGCGGAACATCATTTTTTCCTCGTATCTGTTGGTGATGAAATGGGGGAAATCGAGTCGGAGCCATCCGCGCCGCGGACGGGGATTGAGACCTCAAAGCCGCGGTTCCCGACAACGAGCAGCCCCTCGAGGCGGGACAACTGTGCCTCGGGCGTCGCCGCGAGGAGCGGGATGCGGAAGCTCCCGCGGCCACCACGTATTGCGGCATAATTCAGGACAAAATCGTCCGGTATTATGGGGAAGAAGTCGGTGTTCTCGGAGGCACCTTTCCCGGCAACGGCGACGAGTACAAGCACGCTGTCGCGCGAGTGCCGTACCATCGTGGCGGATGCCGCGAGGGCCTTTTGTGTTGAAAGAGGGCGCGGAAGCGCGGCCCAGGTTGCGCCAAGAAGGGCGCGTGATGCGGCGATGCGATCGTCAGGAATGGAGCCGAGGGTCAGTGACACTGTATCGCCGCCACGCACGCAACGCTCCTTGCAGACGAGCCAGTCGAGATACGCCGTGATACGGACGGGAGTGCCTGGCATATAGTCCGCGGGTGGGCGGATGGTCGTCATCAGCACCACATCCTTTTCGTAGATGTAGCAGAGGGCATCATCGGCCATTTTCTTCTTCGGGACGGGAAAGGAGATTGGATCGGCCGTAAAACCCTTCGGAAGATTCCATTGCACGTCTATCGGCAACCCCGCATCACCGGGATTTTTCCAATACAAATACCAGTGGTCGGCGATACTGAAACGTATTCCCACCGCGAACGGCCGCGATGCGTCGTTCGTTTCCGAGACAAGCCGCGCACGAACAGTGCGCTCGGAACCCGATTCCACGGTCTCGCCCGGACGCGTGGCGAATACAAACAGGCACGGGAGCAGCGTGCCGACGAGAAGACATACCGCGAAGCGGGATATTTTCGTGCTGTGTCTCATACAGGAAGAACCATTGGATGAAGGGGAAATGTTCCGTTGCGTCCATAACCGGACACACGCCGCGGCGCCGCGCTCGAGAGTGACACGGCCCGTACGCAACGTGAATACGGCGAGGGACGCCTGCTCATGCGGTGGCACCGGTGGCATCTTTGACGGTTTTTCTGGACACGCGGCAATGGAGATGCGGTTGCGCGAGAGAGTGTCGTCGTGCAACCGCATCTTTTAAGAGATCCCTATACTCCCAAATAGGCGCATCGGCGATCATTTGCTGAATTCCTCGGATTATTTTTTTAGCTCGGTCCGAAGTTTTTCCATATCGGCTACGCGCTTTTTAATACGCGACGCTCCGTCGGGTGTAAATTCGGCGGAATTGACCCGTGCATTGGCAAGGACCCATGCGCATTCGGTCGCTGCCACGTCCTTTTCACCAATCTGGAAGGAATGCCGCGCAATTTTCGCGCGGGCCTGGATTTCAATGTACCGGCGCTCCAGCACCTCCTTGTCGATACTCGCGAGAATTCGCCGGTAGGCCTCGATGGCCAGGCGCAGGTCACCCTTCCGCTCCGCGGCTGAAGCCAGTCCCCACAGAAAAAGCCGGTTTGCCGGATATTTGCGCAGCACAGTCTGAGCGGTGCGAATCGCGTCCGTAAACCTCTCCTCCTCGATGTAGATCCAGATGAGGGAATTCGAGGCCTGGGCGCCTGTGGTCGGGGCACGTTCCGCGAGACGGAGGTAGTCGATGCCCGCGATCGATTCGTCGTCGACAAAGGGTGTCCAGGTCAGAAATGACATTTTTTTGCTCTTCCAGTACTTGTACGTGCCAAGCGATGTCAGCGCGTCGAGGTGCCCTGGATGCAAAGCGAGACAGTCCTCGAGGTACCCGTTCGCGATAAAGCCGTGCCGCAGCCCGCTCAACCAGTTCTCGCCGTCGCGAAACTTGTAATACGCGATATAGCTGTGCACCATGCCCATGAAATAGAGTCCGTCGACCGAGCGTTCGTTTTTTTCGAGGATTCGTTCACAGAGGGATTCGGTCTTCTCGAGCAGCCGGTCGAATTCCGGTTGAGGAACGGGTGTTTCAAAGTCCAGGGACATCACCTCCAGGAGGATCGCCTTGTTGAGATATCCGGCTGGATGCTCGGGCGCAGTCCGTATAACCTCGTCGAAGATGGCGCGCGCCTCGCTGTAGCGCTGGTGTCCCGCCATCTCAATGCCGCGCTTGACGAGTTCCGTCACGCGCGGATCGTCGAGGCGCTGTGCCGCGCAAGGGAATACAAACCCCGCGAGCAGTACGACCATGAACAGGGGGCGCGGCCTTGTCGGAATGTTCCGCAGGCGCGCCGGGATGTGTTCGCGCGTCGTCACAGTGTGCGCGATCGACTTCATGACTCCGGCCTTTCGTCTTCGGCGAGCGAAGCTGCTGAGTCGAGGCCCGCGTCCGGGTCCTCGTCTGGGTGAAAAAAGACATGGACGTTTCGCGCGGCGCTCCAACCGACGACTGCGGCGATATCCTCGAGCGAGGCCTGTTCGACGGCCCGCACGGAGCCGAGTTTCTCGAGCAGGTCGCGTGCGCGCGCGGTGCCCACGCCGTCGATCTCCTCGAGTTCCGTCTGCAATGTCGCCTTGCTCCTGCGCGCGCGATGGTATGTGACGGCGAAGCGGTGCGCCTCGTCGCGCACACGCTGCAGAAGCGCGAGTCCGGGCGAGGTCTTGGGGATGTTGAGCGGCAGACTGTCGCCCGGCACAAAGACCTCCTCGAGGCGTTTTGCGAGACCGATCACGGGCTGCGATGCAAGTCCGAGTTCGCGAAGGACCTCCACCGCGCTCGACAACTGCCCCTTTCCACCGTCGATGACGATGAGGTCGGGGAGCGGGTGTTTTTCCTCCAGCACACGCGTGTAGCGGCGACGTACCACTTCGCGCATGCTCGCAAAATCATCGACTCCTTCCACCGTTTCGATCTTGTACTTCCGATATTCGCTTTTTCTGGCCTTGCCATCGAGGAAGGAGACCATCGACGCCACCGTTTCCGCGCCCTGAAAATGCGAGATGTCGAAACACTCGATACGCCGCGGCGCTGTGTGCAGGCGCAGATCCTTTTGCAGGGCGGTGACGGACTTGGGAGTAAACGCGTCGCTCTTGTACTTCTGCACCAACAGCTCGTCGAGCAGGAAACGCGCGTTGGCTGCGCACATGCGCATGAGCTTGGCCTTGTCCCCGATTTTGGGCACAGAGGCCGTCACAGCCATACCGGCGCGTGTGCGGACCCAGGCGAGCAGGCCGTCGAGGTTTTCGGTCTCGGACGGAAGCAGGACTTCGGGAGGAATGTCGAGAGTGGTGCCGTAGTAAGTCTGGAACACGTGCTCGAGGATTTCCTCGTCGCTTTCGTACTCGGCGCCGGTGAAGGTATAGTGCTGTTTGCCGACGATTTTGCCGTCGCGCACGCGGAACACCAAACCCACTGCATCGGGACCCGACGATGCGACGGCGAGCAGGTCGCGGTCGGAGAAGTCGGCCATAGCGACCTTCTGGCGGTCCTGATACTTCTGCAGCGCCATGATACGGTTGCGCAGCGCGGCCGCCTTCTCGAACGCCAGTGCCTCGGCGCAGCGCGTCATCTCGTCCTCGAGCAGACCGCGCAAGGCGCGTGTTTTACCCTTCAGAAGCTGCTCGACCTGCGCGATCATCGCCGCGTAGTCTTCACGCGCCACAAGCGCCTGGCAGGGCCCCTCGCACTTCTGTATGTGGTAGTCGAGGCACAGTGCCACCTTGCGCCGTTCGACGATCTCGTCGTCGAGGTGGTAGTCGCAACTGCGGATGGGAAAGATGCCGCGGATGGTGCGCAGCATGAGATGCATCGCCTTCACGTCGCTGTACGGGCCGTAGTAGCGCGAGCCGTCGCGGCGCACGACACGTGTCGGAAACACCCGCGGATACGGTTCGTTCGTCACCACGATGTACGGATAACTTTTATCGTCCTTCAACCGGATGTTGTAGCGCGGATTGTGCTCCTTGATCAGATTGTTCTCGAGCAGCAGCGCCTCGACTTCCGAATCGGTGACGAGCACGTCGAGGTCGGCGATTTTTGAGACAAGGACATCCTTTTTTGCGTCCACCGGACCCCGCTCGTGGAAATACGAGCGCACGCGCGGCCGGAGGCTTTTGGCCTTGCCGACATAGATCACCTCGCCGCGCGTGTTGCGGAATAAATAGACGCCGGGCGTCGCGGGCAGGTGTTCGAGTTTGGCGGGCAGGGGATCGGGGAGCACGCGGACTCCGTCCCCTCCGCCGCCGGTGTCGACGGAGGTCGTCGTGTCCTGCGTGTGTGCGGTCTCTTCCCGCTGATCCGGCGTTGTACTCTCGGCACTCACGGGACGTGGTTCATCTCTGGAGCATGCTGTGCCGCTGTTGGCTCAGCCGCCGGCCTTCTGGCTGATTTCGACGAGCACACCGTTCGCCGCCTTTGGATGGATGAAGGCCACGAGATAATTGTCGGCCCCCATACGCGGCTCCTGATCGATGAGCGCGACGCCCGCGGCCTTGAGGCGCGCGAGTTCCGCGTGTATGTCGTCGGTCTCGAAAGCAATGTGATGTATGCCCTCGCCACGTTTCTCGATGAATTTCGAGATGGGAGAGTCGGGCGAGATGCCGCAGGTGAGTTCGATGTTGGTGTCGTCGATATGGAAACTCGAGACGTCGACTTTCTGCTCTTCGACGCGCTGCACATGCGAGGCGTGTGAACCAAGCAGGGTTTCAAAAACGGTTTGTGCGGATCCGAGATCCTTGACGGCGAGTCCGATGTGTGCGATGCGGGTAATCATGATGTGTGCGATTGTGAAAGGTGCGGTATGTCCATGAAAAGTACGAGATTTTGCACGGGAGAAAAAGGCGCTTTGGCGGTTGCGCGTGTTGGAAAAGCGGCGGGCAGCAATGCGCTCGCGACAGGTTTTGACGCGGTGTTTTATTTTTCTACGTTCCCGTATTGGAGTGTGCTATGAAAAGATGTTCGTGCATGGTAGTGTCGGTGTGTGTTTTTTGTCTGTACGCAGTGGCCGAGCAGATTTCTGTGTCCGCACAGCCCATGGCGGCGGATTCGAACCGATGGGTGCGCGTGGCTTCGCGCAGCAGCGCGTCGGTCGCGCGGCTGCAGGTTGTATGGGGATTCGAGAAAGATTTTCGATGGACGTCCGTCGAGATACGCCGTCACTCGGCTGTTGCTCCCGACGGGGATTCGGTATGGATCGCCGTCGCGCCGGACCGTGCATTCTGGGACACGGACGTGCAGATCGGGCATCTGTACCAGTACACCCTCATCGTACGCGACTCGGCCGGTGCGACGCTCGACACACTCGAGAGCGATCTTGCCGAAGCGCTGCCCGCGGCGCACATCGATCTGTGGGAGTACATGTGTCCACGCCCTGGCGTGATGTACAAGTACCGGCACCTTGCTTCCTCGCAATTCGCCGGTATGTTCGGTCATGACACCATCGATATCGATATGACGGTGGGTGCTGTGGTCGACAGTGCAGGGGCAACGATGTATCGCCTGCGCGAGCATATCAGCAGTACGCGCACGGTGCGGGATACGCTCTCCTGGATCAGGCTCTCGAAGGAAGACGAGTGTGTGATTTCAACCGTGGATTCAGTGCTCAGATTTTTTCTCTGGACGCCAAGCCCTCCCACTGGTCGGCCCGAGCTGGCCATCAGCGGGAGCAGATATTCCGCCTACAGCGACAACGCCCGTCAACGGTGTCTGCGCTTCGTTCCCGTGCCGGATTCGATCGCGCACCATCCCCCCGACACACTGGTTGTCTACGCCTGGTCGTACGACCGAGGAGATGATTTCAGATGGAAATACGTGCGTGGAGTGGGCCTGGTAGAGAACGAATACAGTTGGTATGTGATTGGCCCAACATATTACGGTGCAGGACGACTGCTCACATGGGTGGCGGGTCGCGAGGACACGCCGGCGTTCGCTCAACTCGAAATCGGTTCGATGTACCCACAGCCGGCGAATGCCATGCTGTCGATCCCTGTCAGCATGCCCGGAGGCGGTCACTGTTTCGCGGCCCTCTATGACGGCCTTGGGCGGTTCATCGGCACCGTGTTCGACGGCACGCTCGGCGACGGCGCGACGATCTTTCATTATCCGACAAGCGGCATGCCGCCGGGAGTGTATTTCCTCGTGTTCCGCGGGGGTGATGCGGTGCACGTCCGCCGCCTTCTCATCCAGCGGTAGAACGGGGATCATATTCAACACAAAGGGCGCTCTCGCGAGCGCCCTTTGTGTTGATTAAAACTGCGTGTTGTCAGCCCTTCATCGCACGCCGGCATTTCTCCGACATGAGTTTGGCGGGTGAACGAAGGGTTTCGATATCGGTTTCTTTCAGAACGGTCTGGAAGTTCTGCAGGGCGGCCTTGAACTGACCGAGCTGGAAATTGCTTTCGCCCATCCAATAGGTGGAGCGCACACGCAGAAGCGCATCGGGTGCGTGTTTGGCGATTTCCGCGAAGGCGTCGAGAGCCCCCGTGTAGTCGCGGTTCTCGAACTGCGCGCGCGCCTTGGCGAAGGCGTCGATCCAGGCATCGAGCGGCGTGCCGGCGGGCGGCGGAGGCGTCTCCTGCACACGTGCGGGTGGCGGCGAAGTTCTCTCGGGCTCGATGCGGACGTCGGCCTTCGGCGTGGGCGGTGCTTCGCGCAACAGCGGTTTGTTTGTCGGCAGCACCATCACAAAACGGAAGGATCCGGGAGTGAGGTACTTGAGCACAAAACCCTGGAAGGGGAAGTTGTACGATTCGCCTTCCTCGTTGATGATGAATTCGCCTTCCGTGCCGAAGAACTGTACGCGGGCGGTGGTCAGGCGCCAGCGCTGCGCGTCGAAGAGGTACTGATTTTCGACGGGGAGCTCGCCGGGACCGATGATGCCCATTTCGATCACGTCGTAGGAACTCGGGTTCAGGACGAAATAGAAGCTGGAGTTCTGCGGGGGAAGGTACACGACAGGAGCGGTGCCCTTCTGGAAAATATACGGAATGCTCGCCCTGTCGAGTATGCTGCGCGCTTCGCCCCAGGACATCCCGAGGGCGACGCCGTAGATCGAAATACGCCTGCTGGTGAGATCGCGCCCGAAATCGGAGATGGGTCCGCGCGCGATATCGACGGGCATCTGCGCGAGAGCCGCCGGCGCGAGCGCCGAAAACGCAGCGGCGAATGCGAGCGCGGCGAGGCGCAGGCGCAATACGCGTGCCGGCCGTTCAGGCCTGTGAACGATGTTCATGTGTCCTCCGCGTGCGGTGGAATGGAAGGAAGCCGGTTCTTACAACAAGCGGTCGCGCAATTCGACCTTCAGATCGGCGATCCTCGGAATATCCACGCCGGGCTGCTTGTAGCCCACGATATATTCCTCGTCCACCTTCATGCGCACGGTGCGTCGGCCGTATGTAAATTTGATCGAGATACGCGTGCGTGCCTCCACGCCCTGCGACTCGACGAGTTCGTGATAGAACTCGGTCTTCATGTAGCCGTCGTCTTTCGAGAGGGTCTCGAACTGGTAGCCGCGCGTGAGCAGGGCGTCGACCACGATCATCCATGCCTCGTTGTAGGAAAGGCCGTCACGCACTTCGTACGTGATCCACCCGTTGGTTTCGGAATCCGGCAGAGGACCGGTACACCCGGAAAACAGCCCGAGCGCGCCGAGGATCAGAAGGACCGGGAGGACAATCCGTTTCATTTGTGAGCTCCTGATAGTGAGTCAGTTGTCGTGTGTCGGAGGATTCAGTTGCCGTAAATGCACTGCTCGAGCAGTCGGAGAAGTTCGCGGTTCAACTGGTCAAGTGTGTCGTTCGATGAGCCCGGCGCGCGCTCCTGCGCGCCCAGATTCCTGTACTGGAAATCCGACGACGGGCGCTGCGGCGCCACCGTGCCGCGCGCAAGATCGTTGCGCATGTGCAGGGAGCGGATGTAGCTGCTCGGCAGGCAGAACAGGTTCGTGAGCGAATCGATGAGCACGCGGTTGTTGCTGTACATGTCGATACCCGGCTTCGCGGGATCCGCGTACCGCCAGGTTTTACTCTCCTGCGTCCGGCCGCGCTCCCAACTGGGATAGACCTCGCGCTGGGGCGCCGGCTTGAATGGCTCCACCGACTGGGACGACTTTTCCTTCGCCGCTCGACCCCACGACTGCTCAATCGAGCCGTCTTGTGCAGAGGCGGACACAAGCGCGCACAGCGCACAGGCGCCTGCGGCAATTACCTTCAACAGCGGCTTGATCATACACCTCTCGTGTGGTTTCACGTGCGTCCAACAAAAAACCGGAATCCTGTCAGCGTCGCGCCCCGTCCGCGGCGTGGTGTCAAATGCGGTAAAAATTGAGCGGGACGATGGATACCTTAACGCGAAACTAGAGATGAAGCCGGTAAAAGTCAATAGGTATCATAGTAATTGCTCGGAATTTTCTGGAATTGTGCCACACGCTTCCAGCGTTTCCGGAGCGCTCCGAAGCGGGAAACGAGACCCTCATCCCGCCCGGAGCCGCTACATCATAGTCACACGGTTGCCGTGTCCGCCAGGTCCTCGCCGTCGATATCCTCTTCCATGTTGACGCGGGCGACATCGGCGATGGTGTCGCCTTCCTTGAGGTTGATCAGCCGCACGCCCTGTGTGTTTCTGCTCATGACGCGGATGTCGCGCACGTGCTGGCGAATGACCATGCCTTTGACGGTGATGATGACGAGGTCGTCCTGATCCGTCACTTCCTTGACCGTGATAACACGGCCCGTCTTCGCCGTGATGTTCATGGTGATGACGCCCTTGCCGCCGCGCCGCGTGAAGCGGTACGCCGACACGTCGCTGCGTTTTCCGTAGCCGTTGTCGCTCACGACAAGCACGTGTGTGTTCGAGCGCGCGAGAATCATGCCGATGACGCGGTCGTCGGGATTGAGGGCGATGCCGCGCACACCCGTGGCGTTGCGGCCCATGTCGCGCACGTCGCTTTCGTTGAAACGTATCGCCTGGCCCTGCTGCGTCGCGATAAGGACGTCACTGGACCCGTCCGTGATCTTCGCCTCGACGAGTTCGTCGCCGCTGTTGAGCGATATGGCGATGATACCCGTGGTGCGCGGATTCCCGTAGGCCGAAAGCACGGTCTTTTTCACCGTACCCTCGCTGGTGACCATGACGATATAGTGCGTGTCGTCGAATTCGCGCACGGTGACAAACGCCGAGATGCGCTCGTCTTTCTGGATGTTGACGAGGTTCACAATCGCGCGGCCGCGCGCGTTGCGCGCGCCCTCGGGAAGGGCGAACACCTTGAGCCAGAGGCAGCGGCCCCTGTTGGTGAAGAACAGAATGTAATGGTGCGTCGAGGCGACAAACATGTGCTCGATAAAATCGTCCTCGCGCGAGGCGGCGCCCGACACACCCTTGCCGCCCCGGCCCTGCCTGCGGTACGCGCTGACCGGCGTGCGCTTGATGAAGCCCTGATGCGTGATGGTGACCACCACGTCCTCTTCGGCGATCATGTCCTCGAGGCGGAAATCGGCGTAGTCGTAGACGATCTCGGTGCGGCGCGGATCGGCGTACTTGTCCTTCAGCACGCGCAACTCGTCGGCGATGAGGCGCCAGCGCAGCGTCTCGTTCTCGAGCAGACCGCGCAGGCGCGCGATGGTCTGAATCGTTTCCTTGTACTCGTCCTCGATCTTTTTGCGCTCGAGTCCGGTTAGACGCTGCAGGCGCATGTCGAGGATGGCCTTCGCCTGGATCTCGCTCAGTTTGAACTTGCGCATGAGGTTCGCGCGGGCGGTGTCGACATCACGCGATTTTTTAATCGTCTCGATCACCTCGTCGATGTTGTCGAGAGCGATGATGTAACCCTCGAGAATGTGCGCGCGACGCTCGGCCTCGGCCAGTTCGAACTTCGTGCGGCGCACCACAACGTCGTGGCGGAAATCGAGGAAGTGCCGCATCATCTCGCGCAGCGACAGCACCTTGGGACGGCCGTCGACAAGCGCGAGCAGAATCGCGCCGAAGGTGACCTGCATCGACGTGTGTTTGTAGAGATTGTTCAGAACGACGTCGGGACTCCCGTCGCGCTTGATCTCGATCACCACACGCATGCCGTCGCGGTCGGACTCGTCACGGATATTCGTGATGCCCTCGAGCTTGCCTTCCTTCACCAGCTCGGCCATCTTCTCGATGAGATTCGCCTTGTTGACCTGATAGGGGAGTTCGGTGACGATGATGTTTTCGCGGCCGTTTTTCTGCGTCTCGATGTTGGCGCGCGCGCGGACGAGGATGCGGCCGCGTCCCGTGAGATACGCATCCTGCACTCCCTGATATCCGAAGATGATGCCGCCTGTCGGGAAATCGGGCGCCTTTACATGCTGCATCAGTTGTTCGGGCGGAAGCTCGGGATTCTCGATCAGCGCGAGAAGACCGTCGACGATCTCGCCGAGATTGTGCGGCGGGATGTTGGTCGCCATGCCGACCGCGATGCCGTTGGCGCCGTTGACGAGCAGGTTCGGCAGCAGCGCGGGCATGACCGTGGGTTCCTGCAGCGACTCGTCGAAGTTGGTCGTGAAGTCGACCGTGTCCTTCTCGAGATCGCGCAGCATTTCCATGGCGATGGGCGCGAGGCGCGCCTCGGTGTATCGCATGGCCGCGGCGGAATCGCCGTCGACCGAGCCGTAGTTGCCCTGGCCCTGCACGAGAGGATAACGGAGCGAGAAGTCCTGCACCATGCGCACCATCGCGTCGTACACCGCCGAGTCGCCGTGCGGATGGTACTTGCCGAGCACTTCGCCGACGATACGCGCCGACTTCTTGTACGGGCGTGTCGGACCCACGCCGAGTTCGCTCATGCCGTACAGGATGCGCCTGTGCACGGGCTTGAGACCGTCGCGCACATCGGGAAGTGCGCGCGCGACGATGACCGACATGGAGTAATCGATGTAGGAATTTTTCAGTTCCTCTTCGATGCTGACCGGAAATATTTTTTCTACTGGCGTTGACATTCTGATCCGCGAATCGGGGGTGAAAGTTTCAAATCATGGAAAAGTACGAAATTCTCCGTGAGCGTAAAAGCGGTGCAGGCATTGCACGTGTGTCGGTCGTGTGCCGCGGCGGGCGCGATTTCGCCGCAGCCGTCGATTTTGTTTTCGGTTCCGCGCCAAGTACATTTTGAGACTTGGAACGATTGCAACACGGATCGCAATGACGGCCGCGGACATACAGAAAACCATACAGCTTTTCCAGCGACACCTGGAGAAGAAAGGGAAGAATCCGAACACGGTGCGTTCGTACGCGAACGACATCCAGCAATTCTTCAAGTGGTACGTGAACACCGCCGGTGACGGATTCACGATCGCCGACATCACACGCGGCGACGTGATCGACTTTCGCGGTTTTCTCCTGACGCGCAAGTCGTCGCTGGCCTCGGTGAACCGGCGCATCACCTCGCTGCGGCAATTCTTCGAGTTCTCGATCGAGAGCGGCTGGGCCGTGGGAAATCCCGTGGTGACCGTGCTTGGCCTGCCGTCGGAGCCGCAGATCCCGACCGTGCTCGCGCGAAAGGACGCGCTGCTGCTCGTCCGTCAATCGGAACAGTCCGCGCGTCCCATGGAGACGGCGATCATCCTGCTTCTTCTGCACGCGGGCCTGCGCAGCGGCGAGATCTGCGGCCTCACCATCGGCGATCTGCACCTGACGCCGCGTGTCGGCCGCCTTTTTATCCGCGGCCAGCGCCGCAAGACCGTGCGTTTTGCGCAGTTGAGCACCCGCACGCAGGCGGCGCTGCGTCAGTACCTGAAGCGACGCGGCACCGCGGTGCTGTCGCGCAGACGCAGGGCGGAACCGCTTTTCCTGCATCGCGACGGCGAACCCCTGTCGCAGCAGGCGGTGGACGCCATCGTGAAGCGCGTGGGCCGCGACGCCGGCGTGCCCAACGTGACTCCGATGATGCTTCGCAACACCTTCGCCCTGCAGATGCTGATCCACGGCGAAACGCACGACGCGGTGAAGCGCGCCCTCGGTGTCACCTCGATCAAGAACCACATCCGTCTGCTCGAGAAGATCCGCACCGAAGATTTTCCCTTCTGAGGAGCGACCGTGCGCATTCCCGCCGCGACACTTCTTGCGTGGTACAGCGAGGGCATCTTTCCGATGGGAGAGGAAGACGGTTCGATATCGCTCTACAGCCCCGACCCGCGCGGCATACTGGACCTCGACACTTTCCATGTGCCTAAGACGCTTGCGCGGATCCTGCGAAGCGGCCGCTTCGACATACGCGTGAACACCGCCTTCGACGAGGTGATTCGCGCGTGCGCCGCGCGCGAGGAAACGTGGATCACGCGCGAGATCGAAGTCGTTTATCGCAACCTGCACACACGCGGTTTTGCACACTCGGTGGAGGCGTGGACGGACGGGGCGCTGGCCGGAGGGCTGTACGGTGTGGCCATCGGCGGGGCGTTTTTCGGCGAGTCAATGTTTACACGTGTGCGCGACGCCTCGAAGGCGGCCCTTGTCGCTTTGGTCGCGCGGCTGCGGGCGCGCGGGTTCATTTTGCTCGACACACAATGGACAACGCCGCACCTCGAGAGATTCGGCGGACGGGAGATCCCGCGCGAGGAATATCTTGAGCGCCTGCGCGAAGCGCGCGGGCTGCCCGTCACATTCTACCCGTGAATGGTTCTCAGAGCGCGTCGAAGGAACGGCCGAGAAATTCTTCCGCTATACGATCCACGCTGGGAAGCACAACCAGGGGCCCGTTCTGACGGAGTACACACGCGGCGACCGCGTTCGCGAATTGTGTGGACTGCGCAAGTCCGTACCCTTCCGACATTGCGATGTACAGCCCGGCGTGCCAGGCCTCGTGCACACCCGACGGATCCACCACCGGTGCGTCGATCGCCGGCACGGCACTGACCTCGCCGTCTTCTGAAATGAGACAGCCGTCCTTGCCCATGGTGAGGATAACCGTGTCAACGCCGAGATCGTGGTACTTCTTCAGATAGTCCTCGCGCGTCGAACGGCCGAAAAGATGTTCGGCGTCGTCGATGGTCGGTGTGGCGATATCCGCGAACTGCAGCGTTTTTTTAATCGTCGCGAGGGCGTCATCATGATCGCGCCACAGCGCCGGCTCGTAATACGGCTGCAGAACCGTGGTGCACGCTGATTTTTTTGCCAGGCGCAGGATTTCGAAGACGCTGTGCCGGCCGGGATGTTTCCACAGAGTAAATCCCGAACCGTGCACGAACTTCGATCCCTGCGCAAGAAGCACGTGCTCTTTCGTGTTATGTAATTGCCAGTCGGACAGCCTGTAATATGTTGTCTGTATGGCGCGACCTGCGCGCGCACTGAAGAGCAGGCTGGTGGGCTGTTCGCGCGAGAACTGCAGGCCGCTGACATTGACCTTGTACTGGCGCAACGTGTTTTGCACGAACGTGCCCAGCGCGTCGGCACCGACAGACGCGACACACGCGCTGCGTCCGCCCAGCATCGCCGCGTAAATGGCCACATGTGCGGCGGAACCGGCAATGTGCCGCTCGAACGAGGCAGCCTCCGGCAGTGACGCGTCGTGCGCGCGGAGCTCCACGAAGGCGTCGCCCACGGCAGTGACATCGTACTGAACGGGAGGGAGGAATGATTGAACGCTCATCGGTGGCGAAGCTCCTTTCGGAATCCTATAGTTTCAGAAGTGCGGCACACGATCGGCTCGTCCTGGATTCAAACCTATGCCGCCAATCCGGTGGGCGGTGCTTGAAAGGAGGGCGTGGAGTGGAGGGATTGTCGCTCCGCGGCCAGCGCGGCTGCACACCGGGAGCGCACCGGCACTGCACAGAGACAATAACAGCTATTAATGTACGGGCATTTATGAAAAAATCAAAAACACTCCGAATAAAAGCAATCCCGCCGTCCCGCGAGCCGCTCCGACCTTGGAATTGAGGCCGACCGCGGATATATTTACTGTCTTATGGTGTCGCAGCAGCTCGCGAATATTCTCCTCCGTGTGAACGCTGCATGCGGACGCGCCGGTCGCCTCCCGGGCGAGGTGCTGCTGCTTGCGGTCACAAAAACCCAGAGCGTCGAGCACATCAACGCAGCGCTGGCCGCCGGCATCACGGCGATCGGCGAAAACAGGGTGCAGGAATACCTCGCGAAACGTCCCGCACTGCGACCGCACGAGTTCCATTTTATCGGCCACCTTCAGAGGAACAAAGTGAAGCAGATACTTCCGCATTGCGCATGGATCCATTCGGTGGATTCCCTTCGCCTCGCGGAGGAACTGCGCCGGCAGGCGCGCTGCCTGCCCGCGCCGGTCTCGGTGCTCGCGGAGGTGAACACCAGCGGCGAGGCGTCGAAGGACGGGATAGATCCCACCGAAGCGTATGCGCTTGCCGACTTACTGCACGGATCCGAAGGCCTCGTATTCCGCGGCTTCATGACCGTCGCTGCTCCCGCTGACGATGCGGAACAGGTGCGACCGTCGTTCCGTCTGTTGCGGACTTTGTGTGACGAGACCCGCGCGCGTTTCAACGACCCGCGCATCAATCAACTGTCCATGGGCATGTCGGGCGACTACGAGGTTGCGATCGAAGAAGGCGCCACAATCGTCCGGCTCGGAACAGCCCTTTTTGGTGAACGACAGGCGAACGTTTGAAAGGGACGCACCATGACACCTGATCACATCCAGGAACAGACGTTCAAGAAATCCCTCCGCGGATACGAACCCGCCGCGGTGCACGCCTTTTTGGACGAACTGGCCGATGGTGTGCGGTCTCTCGTACAGCAAAACGAGGTGCTTCGCGCCCGGCTCGCCCTGCTCGAGTCGAAGCAGAAGGATTCCGAGGCGGTCGAGGAACGGCTGCGCGCCGTGCTTGCGGGGCTGGAAGGCACGGCGGATGCTCTGCTCGAGCAGTCGCGCAACAATGCGGCCGCGGCGACGGAGCGCACGGAACAGGAGAGGACGCGCCTTGTTGCGCACGCGCGCGAGGAAGCGGCGCTGATCACGCGCGACGCCGAGCGCACCGCGCGCCGGCTCGTGGACGAGGCGCAGGCCAAACGCGACCGCGTGCTCGAAGAAGTGGAACTGCTCTCCGCACGCCGCGCGGCGCTGGTCGCCCGCATGAAGTCCATCATGGCGGCACAGCTCGAATTCCTGCAGTCATTGGAGCGCGACGCGCGAGACTCCGTGGCTGACACGCCGGAAGTGCCCGGCGCGTTGTCGAAGCCGGAGGGGCTGAGCGCGGCGCGGCTTCACACAATTCTCTCCACCATCGATGCCGGAGACCCGAGGCGCCAATGAGCGAACTGCGCCAGCATATCGACGAAACACTCGCGTATCTGCGAAGCAGAACAGCGATGACACCGCCCGTGGGCATCATCCTCGGCACAGGCCTGGGCGGGCTCGTCGGCGAGATCGAGTCACAGACCGTCATCGACTACGGCGACATACCGCACTTTCCGATTTCCACGGTGGAATCGCATCACGGCAAACTCATCTTCGGCCGGCTGGCCGGCGTCGACGTTGTCGCGATGCAGGGGCGCTTCCACTACTACGAAGGATACACGCTGCGCCAGGTCACGTATCCGGTGCGTGTCATGAAATTTCTCGGCGTCGAGACGCTGCTCATTTCAAATGCCGCGGGCGGCATGAATCCGCTGTTCCGCCGCGGTGATCTGATGGTGATCGACGACCATATTAACCTCATCGGCGACAATCCCCTCATCGGTCCGAACGACGACCAGCTCGGTCCGCGCTTCCCCGACATGAGCGAGCCGTATTCCCGGCACCTCATCGCGATGGCCGAAAACGTCGCGCTCGACGCGCGCATCCCTCTGCGCAAGGGCGTCTTTGTCGCCGTCGCCGGACCGAACCTCGAGACGCGCGCGGAGTACCGCTTCTTGCGGGGCATCGGCGCCGACGTCGTCGGCATGTCCACCGTGCCCGAAAACATTGTCGCCGTGCACATGGGCATGCGTGTGCTCGGCATGTCGATCGTCACCGACGAGTGTTTCCCTGACGCACTCGAGCCCGTCGACGTGCCCGCGATCATCCGCACCGCGAACGAGGCAGAACCCAAACTGACCGCCATCATGCGCGGCGTCGTCGCGCGTCTGCACGCCAAGTGAACCACACATGGACGAAAGCGCAGGCGCGGTCCTCAAACTTGCGACGGTCATGTTCGCGCTCGCGGCCGCGGTGCTCGCCGCGCGCCTGCATTTCGGATACATTCCCGTGCTGGGCTCGATGCCCGGCGACATCACCCTGACCTTGCCGCACGGTTCGCTGTTCCTGCCTCTGGGCAGCAGCGCCGTACTCAGCGTTCTCCTCGTTCTCGTCACATATATTTCTTCCAAATCGAATCGCACAGACGACCAATAATCATGTTCACCCCGTACCCCGACACCTTCACGTATCCCGGCATCGATCAGGACATCCTCGCGCATTGGCATGAGCAGGGGGTTTTCGAAAAAAGCATCGCCGAGCGCGATCCCGCCCGGCACTTCGCTTTTTATGAAGGTCCGCCCACCGTCAACGGACGTCCCGGCATTCACCACGTGATGGCGCGCACGCTGAAGGATCTCGTCTGCCGTTACAAGACCATGGACGGGTACCGCGTGACGCGCAAGGCGGGGTGGGACACGCACGGCCTGCCGGTGGAGATCGCTCTCGAAAAAGAACTCGGGTTCACGCAGAAATCCGACATCGAGAAATACGGCGTGGCCGAGTTCAACACCAAGGCGAAGGAACTGGTGTACAACCACATCGAGATGCGCGACGGATGGCAGACGCTCACCGAGCGCATGGGGTACTGGATCAATCTCGACGAGGCGTACATCACCTGCACCAACAACTACATCGAATCGGTGTGGTGGGCGATCAGCGAGTACTATCGCAAGGGCCTTATCTACAAGGGATTCAAGATCGTTCCCCAGTGTCCGCACTGCGAGACGCCGCTTTCGTCGCATGAACTCGCGCTCGGGTACAAGGATGTGAACGACATGAACGTGTACGTCAAATTCCGCGTGCGGGGCGAGGATGCCGACATACTCGTGTGGACCACCACGCCGTGGACGCTTATTTCGAACGTGGCGCTCGCCGTCCATCCCGACGTCGACTACGCGCGTGTCCAGACGCCCGAGCATGGCGTGTTGTACATCGCCGTCAACCGCCTGTCGGTGCTGGGCGAGAACGTCGAGGTGCTCGACGTGATGAAAGGCGCCGATCTCGCGGGCAAGGAATACGAGCCGCTCTTCTCGTACGTGCCCGTCGACCGCAAGGCCTTCTACGTGGTATGCGGCGACTTCGTCACCACCGACGACGGCACCGGTGTCGTACATATCGCGCCCGCCTTCGGCGTGGACGATTACGAAATGCTGCGCGCGAACGATCTGCCGTTCATTCTTCCCGTGACACCCGGAGGCCGCTTCACCGACGAGGTGACCGATTTTGCAGGGCGCCTGGTCAAGACCATCCGTTTCGATTCGAAGGTGGAGGAAGGCGCAGATCCCGACATCCTGAAACATCTGAAGGCACGCGGCCGCATTTACCGCTCGTCGAAGGATTACATGCACTCGTATCCCTTCTGCTGGCGCTGCGACAATCCGCTCATCTACTATGCCCGCGACAGTTGGTACATCCGCACGACCGAGTACGCCAAACGCATGATCGAGCTGAACGGCGAGATCACGTGGTGTCCGCCCGAAGTCGGTTCGGGCCGTTTCGGCAACTGGCTCGAGGAGAACAAGGACTGGGCGCTGTCGCGCGATCGTTACTGGGGTACGCCGCTCCCGATCTGGGTATCGGAGGACGGCAGTGACACCTTCTGTGTCGGATCCGTCGAGGAACTGCTCGAAGGATGGATCGTGCGCGACGGCGAACGCCGCCATCCGACGCGCGAGGAAATCGATCTGCACAAACCATTCGTCGACGGAATCATCTTCGAAAAGAACGGCGTCACCTACCGCCGCACACCCGAACTGATAGACGTGTGGTTCGATTCAGGCGCCATGCCCTTCGCGCAGTATCACTACCCGTTCGAGAACCGCGAGCTGTTCGAGACAAATTTCCCCGCGGACTTCATCTGTGAGGGCATCGACCAGACGCGCGGGTGGTTTTACACGCTGCACGCGATCGCCGTGGGACTGTTCGACAAACCCGCGTTCCGCAGTCTCATCGTGAACGAGCTGATTCTCGACAAGGAAGGGCAGAAGATGTCGAAGCGGCTTGGCAACGTGGTGGATCCCTTCGCCATCATCGAGCGCTACGGGGCCGATGCGACACGGTGGTATCTGACCACCAGCAGTCCGCCCTGGCGCCAGACCAAGTTCAACGCCGAGGACATCGAGGACGTGCAGAAGAACTTCTTCCGCGCGCTTACCAACACGTATCAGTTCTTCGCGATGTACGCCAACATCGACGGCTTCACCGCGACGGACGAGCAGGTGCCTGTCGAGGAGCGTCAGGAGATCGATCAGTGGATACTGACCGAGCTGCACAACCTCGTCGCCGAGTACCGAACCGAGATGGACGCGTACGATGTGACGGCGGCGGCGCGCGCGGTGGCCGATTACACCGTGGATCAACTTTCGAACTGGTACGTACGGCGCAACCGCCGGCGCTTCTGGAAGGGCGAGATGTCGCGCGACAAGGAAGCCGCGTATCAGACGCTGCACACATGCCTCGTCACCGTGGCGCAGCTCATGGCGCCGTTCGCGCCGTTCCTTTCCGACAGCCTGTACCTCCGCCTGACCGCCGGCATGCCCGGTGCGCGCGAGTCGGTGCACCTTACGCTCCTGCCGCAGCCGGGACCCGTGAACGCCGAGCTGAAGAGGCGCATGCGCGACGCGCAGCGCGTGGTGTCGCTCACGCGCGGGCTGCGCGAGAAAACGCGTCTGAAAGTGCGGCAGCCGCTCGAGAAAATCATCGTCGCGACACATGACGAGCAGATGAAAGCCGACATCGTCTTGATGGACGAGGTGATACGCGACGAGACCAACATCAAACGCATCGAGTTCATCGACAGTGATTCGGATCTCGTGGTGAAAAAGGCCAAGCCCGTGTTCAAGGCGATCGGTCCCAAATACGGCAAGATGGTGAATCCGGTTGTGAACCGGATCAAGGCCTTCACCCGGCCCGAGATCGACACCATCGACCGTGAGGGCAGCATCACCGTGGATGTGGACGGCACCGCTGTGACATTGACACGCGACGAGGTGGAACTGGTGCATGAGGACATTCAAGGCCTGACCATCGGCACCGACGGCGATCTGGTCGTTGCGCTCGACACGGAGCTGACCGAGGAACTGCTCGACGAGGGACTCGCCCGCGAATTCGTCAACCGCATACAAAATCTCCGCAAGGATCGCGGGTTTGAAGTTGTCGACAGGATTGCGATCTTGTATCAGACGTCGGAGCCGCGTTTGGACGGGGCGATACAGCGTACCGCCGACTATATCCAAGCCGAGACGCTCGCAATCAAAATTCTTTCGGCCGAAATTCCGGACACATCCGCCGAACATATCAGCGTGAACGAGTACGCCTGCAAGGTCTACGTCACAAACGCCGTCCTGGGCTGAGCCCGATTCTCCCACCTTCCAACCAGGGGTGTCACCATGGCAGGAATAAAGAAGCAGAAACCGACCGCCGCGAAGAGCGGATCACAACGCGTCTCTTCGACCGCATCGACCTCAAAGTCCGCGCCGAAGAAACCGGCGAAAGCAGGTTCGGCTGCCGGCACCATAAAAAAGGCGACTCCGAAGGCGGTCGACGCACCGAAGCCGGTGAAGAAGGCCGCGGCGGCACCGAGCGCCGGACAAAAGACGAAGACGTCCGTTTCCAAGGTCCCGGCCAAGAAGGCGGCAGCCCCGAAGGCGGCCGTACCCGCGAAGAAGGTGGCACCGGCGAAGAAGGCGGCACCGGCGAAGAAGACGGCACCGGCGAAGAAAGCCGCGCCTGTGAAGAAAGCGGCGCCGGCAAAGAAAGCCGCGCCTGTGAAGAAGGCGGCACCGGCGAAGAAGACGGCACCGGCAAAAAAGACGGCACCAGCAAAGAAGGCCGAGTCCAGAAAGCCGGCGCCTGCACCGGTAAAGAAGGCGGCGGCAAAACCCGCCGTGAAGGCGAAGCCCGCTCCCGAAAAGAAGGCGCCCCCAAAGGCGGCGCGTCCCGCGGCCGCACCCGTCGAGGATGCCGCATCGCGTCGCAAGTACACACGGCGTCAGAAGAAGGACGTCAGCGCGCCGCAGCAGCCGAAGTTCACCGGCAAACACGCGATACCGAGCAAGCCCAAGGGCGAGGAACAGAAGGCCGCGCAGCCATCAAGCCGGCCGCGTGTGTACTCCGACAAGGATCTTGAGTACTTCCGCGTGATCATCATGGACAAGATCCGCGATGCCAACGACGAACTCGTCAGCATCGAGGAGCGCCTCATGGATTCGTCCACCGGCGAATTCCACGATGACGATTCGACGTATTCCCTGCACATGGCAGATCAGGGCACCGACGCGATGGAGCGCGAGAAGGCCTTCCTCTTTGCACAGCGCGAACGGAAGTTCATCTCGCATCTGAGCGACGCCTTGCAGCGCATCAAGAGCGGCAACTACGGCATCTGCATCACCTGCGGCAATCTCATCGAGAAAGGCCGTCTCGAAGCCGTGCCGCATGCGCGCATGTGTGTGAACTGCAAGAATAAAACGAAGAACGACTGAGTCCGGCTTCCACCGGCCGCTTGCCCATGCGTGTCCTTTATCTGACCCTCTGCATTTTCCTTCTCGATCAGGCAAGCAAGCTGGCTGTGAAGGGATTCAGCATCCCGTGGCTCGGAGTGTCGCACGAGGGCATGCAGTACGCATCGTCCGTGCCGGTGTTCGGCGACTGGTTCAAGATCACCTACATCGAGAATCCGAACATGGCGTTCGGTTTCGACGTGGGCGGCAAAGTCTTTCTCGCGCTGTTTGCGATCGCCGCCTCCGCGGGCATGATCTGGTACCTCTGGAAGAACCGGCATGAGCGGCTGGTGATACGCGCGGGCATCGCGCTGATACTCGCGGGCGCACTGGGAAATCTGCTCGACCGATCCCTGTACGGCGTTCTGTACGGGTACGCGGGGTGGTTCGAGGGCAACGTGGTGGACTTCCTCGATCTTGATCTCTTCACGATGCGTTTCGGCGACGGGGCTTTCAAATTCTGGCCCATCTTCAATATCGCAGATGCGGCCGTATCGATCGGCGTGGTGCAGCTTGTCATTTTCGGAATGAAGCCGAAGCACTCAGCGGAAGCCGCGCAGCAACCCGCCCCGCAGACAGGCGCCGACGGATCCGCCTCCTCGTGACACATCCGCGCATCACGATTCGCCCGGACGCCGCAGGATGAACACGTCGGATGAGCGCGAGGACGCCGGCCTCGAGTTTCACGACGCCGCACCCGACGATGCGGACGAAGCGGATTCCGCGGAAGACTACCTCATTGAGGACGAACAGGATGCGGAACTCCTGAATTCGGTCAACGAGACCATCTACACCATACGCGCCGCACCCAATGCCGCGCGTGTGCGACTCGATCAGTTCATCACCCGCAGTGTGCAGAACGCCACACGGACCAAGGTGCAGCATCTCATCGAGGCGGGTGGCGTGACAGTGGACGGGCGCGTCACGACAAAACCCGGCCGGGCCGTGTTGCCGGGCGAGGTGGTTGTGTGTACGGTGCCCAAGCCGCCGCCGCCGGACATCGTCGCCGAGAATATTCCGCTCGACATCGTTTTCGAGGACGATGACGTGCTTGTGGTTAACAAGCCGGCGGCGATGGTGACACATCCCGCGTACGGCAACTACTCCGGCACATTGGTCAATGCACTGATGCATCACACCGCGCACCTGTCGCTCGAGCGCGGCACCGAGCGCGCGGGCATACTGCACCGGCTCGACAAGGGCACCTCGGGACTTCTGTGCGTGGCGAAGACGTCGCTTGCGCACCACTTTCTCGCGCGGCAGTTCGCGGACCATACCGTCGACCGCGAGTACATGGCGCTGGCCTGGGGCACCATGCCCGAGGACGAGGGCCTCATCGACCTGCCGCTCGGACGGCACCGCAGCGACCGAAAACGCATGGCCGTGATCGACGACGGCAAGCCGGCGGTGACGGGATACAAAGTCGAGAGACAGTACGAGAGTTTTGTCCTTCTCCGGCTCCGGCTGCGCACGGGGAGGACGCATCAGATCCGCGCGCATCTCGCGCATCTACGCCATCCGCTGCTCGGCGATCCGACCTACGGCGGACGCCGTATCCTGTACGGTGCGGTCACGCAACGGTACAAGATGTTTGTCGCCGGCCTGCTCGATCTGCTCGATCATCAGGCCCTGCACGCGCGCACACTCGGGTTTGTGCATCCCGTCACACGCGAGAGGGTGTTTTTCGAGGCACAGCCGCCCGCGGATTTCAGCGAGGCGATCTCGCGACTCGAGGAATACTACGGCGGTTGAGACTCAGCGCCCGACAAAGGCGGCGTTGAGCATCTTGTACACGAGTTTCGCGGCGAGGAAGGAGGGGAAGGGGAAGCCCCGCATCGGCGCAAGTTCCACCACGTCGAAGCCCACGATGCGCCGCGACCTGCCGATCATCGACAGGAGTTCCATCGTTTCGTCCCATTGGAAGCCGCCCGGCTCGGGTGTCCCGGTGGCGGGCATGATCGACGGATCAAAATAATCGACGTCGAAGGTGATGTACACCTCGTCGCCGAGCGTGTCCAGCACTGATGCGCGCCAATTCTCGCCGTGCGTTCCCGCGTGCAGATCACGCGCGAAAAACGTGTGAATGCCCTGCTGTTCGATCATGCGGTATTCTTCGATGCACTGCGCGCGGATGCCGACCTGCACGATGCGCGAAGGAGGGAAGAACTCCGCCACACGGGCCATCACCGATGCGTGGCTGAATGGTGTGCCCTGGTACGCAAGGCGCAAGTCGGAATGTGCATCGAATTGCAGCACACTCATCCGTGGATGCTTCTCGAAATGCGCCTTGATCGGCGCGGCGGAAATCGTGTGCTCGCCGCCGAGTGTCACGGCGAATTTGCCATCGTCGAGCAGGCGCCGCACGGCGTCCTCGATACGCGTCAGCGCCCGCGCGTCGCGCAGCTTCTCGAACGAGAGCGGACGCAGCGTGGTGATGCCTGCGTCAAAACAGAGTTCACGCTTGTACTCCTCGTCCCAGAATTCCACATAGTGCGAGGCCGCGAGTATGGCGGCGGGACCCTTGCCCGTGCCGCCGCCGTAGGATACCGTATGCTCGTACGGTGCGCTCAGGATGCCGATGCGCGACGATTCGTAGGACGAGTTCGCGCGCGGGATACCGAGAAAATTCTTCGACTCGGGGAGGACGGGAACAGGCATATGCGGGATTGGACGGTGTGTGATTAACGGAGGACGCGGAGGGGCTGTACACGCAGCATGTCGCCGTTGCGCAGGACACACCAGTACATGCCCGGGGCGAGACCCGCGAGGGCGAGCCGCGCCGTGTGAACGCCGTGTGTTTCGGATCCGCTGGAAAGAGTGGCCACGTCGCGTCCGAGCGCGTCGCACAGGCGCAGGGAAAACGGCGCGGAGCCGTGCCGCATGTACGGTACGTATACGCTGCCGGATTGTGAGGCACTGGCGGGATTCGGGTATGGCGCGCCGAGGGCGGATTCCGCGGGCGCGGCGTCGTCCAGTCCAAGGATTGCGGGCGGCTGATGTCCGACATCGATCGTCGCGGTCGAATCGGTCATGGAGCGCAGCGTGATGTAGATGTTCGGCCGGATGGTGTCCTTGCGGAGGATGAATTCCGTCGTGGGATTCGTCCAGGGATTCAGACGCGAATGCGCCATGGTGAATGCCGAGGCCGGATCCCCGTCCCATCCCGCCGCGTAATACGGCTTGCCGTTGACGGGAATCTTCTGATAGTTGTTGTAGCCGAGCAGGGGTGCTTCCACAGTGCGGAAAATTCCGCCCTTCACCGTGTCGACCGCCCAGAGCCAGTTACCGCTCGCGGGCATGATGTGTATTTCCTTCTGGCTTCTGCTCCACGAATCGTAGATGCGCGCGATGTACACACCCTTCGCCGGAGCAGAATCGTACCGGGAGGTCCGGTTTCTGAATTCGAGCGCATAGTACCAGCCGGGCGCGTCAGGTATCGGTACCGCGGCCGCCTCGCCGCTCGACATGTAGTCGTGCAGTGTGATGGTCGTGTCTTGTAACTCCGGGAGCACCGCATACTTGATGTAGCCGAGCATGTGCCGCTCGAAGCTGTGCATGCCGAGTCCGCCGGAACTCATGCTCAGGACGCCGAGGCGGCCGAAGAGTTCGGCGGGGTGTCCTTCGCCGTACACCTTGTGCAAAATCTCGTGCACCGAAACCAGGACGGCCCATTCGCGACCGATGACGATGCCGCTCCCTGGCGAGTGTGTGACGGTAATGCCCGAGGAGGCCGCGTCGTCGTACGATCCGCTGCCGCCGTAGATGAATTTGTCGTTGTCGTTGAGCGGCAGGTATCCTGCGAAATTAAGATCCGATACTCCGGAGAAATAAAAGAACGCGCCGCTTTCGCAGCGCCGGTAAATGGCGATGATAAGATCGACGCGTCCGTCGGTTCCTGGCACGACATAGTAGGGCCGCGATTCACTCTTCCAGTTGTCGTACTGCGTGAAATCGATCTGCGTGTCGAGCGATTTGAGCAGGTCCTTGGTGGCTTCGCCGAGGCGTTTGTTCTCGTTCAGATAGTCGTATTCCGACCGGAAAGTGGTGAGTCCGGCGGGATGTATGTCGAGTTGCAGCGAGAGGCGGCCTCCCGACATCGTTGTGAAGTAGGCCGCAATGTCCCTCGTGTACTCGTCCGCCCATTTCGGAAGTTCGCCGAGGGGCCACTCCGGGTCCTGCTGCGTGTCGTTCTTTGTCTGGATGAACAGGACGAGCGCGCGGATGGTGCCGCTTGCGGGGAGATGGCAGCCGGTGTGCTGGTAGATATCCTGCGTTGTAGGAACCTCCGGTCGTTCGCGCGTGCCGCAGACATGTTGTGCAGACAGCCGAGCGGCAATCGCTGGCAGGAACAGGAAAAGGATCAGGGCGAAGCGGAGGGCGGGTCGTCGTGTGATCATTCGGGTCGGGTGCGGTGAAATGCGGGTATACACGAAAGGCGTGCAGTCCTCAACCCATAAAAATACTGCCATTACGGCTCCACTTCCAAGATGCCGTGCGAGGCGCAGCCAGGAGCGTGGGGAGGCAATGCGGAAGCGTGCACGATGTTTTGTATTTTCATGGCTGTCGCTCACCACGCGAAATCCCTCACCAATGCATCTCCTTTCGGCACAACTCCAGGCGCGCAACAGAATCGTGCTGCGCTTCGACCATACGGTCGGCCATCTCACGGTCGGCGACATCACCGTCGCCCCGCGCGTGCGCATCGCCGCGCTCGAGTCGCTCGAGAACATGTGTGTGCTGCACACCGACGAACTAGATCTGCGCAAGTCGTACACACTTTTCGTGCATAATGCGGGAAGCGCGCCCGTCATTCCCGACGGCGTCTTCGACGCCTTCGTGTCGGACAAGGAACTGGGCTGCACACGCGCAGGCGGACTGCTCGTGTTCCGCCTCTTCGCGCCGCGTGCGACTTCCGTGATACTGCAATTGCAGGCCACTCTCGACGACGCGTTCGGAACGCTCTTCGCGATGGACATGGACGAATCGGGCGTGTGGGAAATAGCGCTCGATGAACAGCCGGAGTGGAACTACTATTCGTACCGCGTCGACGCGCCCCCCGCGCCCGGCATGGAACTCGATCTGCCCGGACCCATCGCGGATCCGTACGCGCGGGCCGTCGTGACGCGGAACAGCTACCGGCACGAAGCCCGCGCGGTGCTGCCCATGCGCATCCCCGACTTCGACTGGGGCGACGACGCCCCGGTTCCCATCGCGGCTCGCGACCTCGTGATCTACGAGATGCATGTGCGCGATATGACGGCGCACGCGTCGAGCGAGGTCGACGAGGAACACGCGGGGACGTACACCGGTCTCGCCGCGGCACGCGGACGCGGAGGCATCGGCTACCTGGCCGAGCTGGGAGTGAACGCGGTGGAGCTGCTTCCGGTGCAGCACTTTGCGTCCATCGAGCCACCTTACATGCAGCGCACCAGCGAAGGCCTCTGCAACACATGGAATCCCTACGAGCGGAATCACTGGGGATACATGACCTCGTATTTCTTCGCGCCCGAGCCCACGTACGCCACCGGATCGGTGTCGCAGCCGGGATTGTGGAACGACGTGTCATGCAGGCATGTAACGGAATTGAAGTCGCTGATCAAATCGCTGCACGCCGCGGGCATCGCGGTGATTCTCGACGTGGTGTACAATCACACTTCGCAGTACGACGAGCAGCCGCTCAAGCGTGTCGACGCGTTGTACTACTACCGTTCCGACGCGCGAGGGAACCTGGGCAACGGCAGCGGCTGCGGCAACGATCTGCACACCGCGCGGCCCATGGCGCGCCGACTCATCGTCGAGAGCATCGCGCATTGGATGACCGAATACCATGTCGACGGATTCCGCTTCGACCTCGCGGCGATGATCGACGACGAGACGTTCGCCGCCATCCGCGCCCGAGCCGAATCGATCAATCCGCGGGTCGTGCTCATCGCCGAACCCTGGGGCGGCGGCTCGTACGATCTCGCGCGATTCTCGCGTCTCACCATGCCTTCGTGGAACGACGTGTTCCGCAACGGCGTGAAAGGAGTGTCGCCATCGGCCCCGGGTTTCATCTTCGGACAGTGGGGATGGAATCCTCCCGAGGCCTTCGGACGCTGGATACTCGGATGTATCACCGAGAGCGGCGGTCCGCTGCACGACGCCGCGCATTCGGTGAACTACCTGGCGTCACACGACGGGTACACACTCGGCGATTTCGTGCGGCTGGGATGCGGCGAGGCGCGCGAGCATCAGCCCGTGCGCGACCAGACCAAAAACGCGCTGCTCAGCGGCACGCAGCTCCGCATTCAACGCCTCGCGGCGTGTATGCTGTTTGTATCGCAGGGGGCGGTGATGATTCATCACGGACAGGAATTCGGCCGCAGCAAGGTGATCGCGCGGCGGCGCCTGAGCGGCACGACGCCGGGTATGCTCGACCACAACAGCTACGAGAAGGACGACGAGACCAATTGGATCAACTGGCTGCACGCGGATCTCAACGCGGACCTTCTCGCGTATTACCGCGGACTGATCGCCCTGCGTGCCGCACTGCGGCCGTTACGCCACGCGCCTCCGCGCGCGTACACGTTCCTCGTACCCGATGTATCCGTCGCCAGCGGCTTTGTGATCGACGCGCCCGTCCCCTCGGGCGACATGATCGCGGTGCTTCTCAACGCCAATCACGGCACGACGGCGCGTTACACGATTCCAGACGGTCTGTGGCGCGTGTATGCCGACGGCGAGCGCGCCGGCGCTACTGCCATCAGAACATTGCAGGGCGGATCGGTGGATGTGCCCGCGGGCACGGCGATGGTGCTTGTGCGCGTGTCCGCCGCCGTGTTTCGTGACGCGGATACGGCGCACTGACACGCGGCGTCAGTCGTTCCTCTTCAGAAACAGGACGCCCAACGGCGGCACACGCAGAAGCAGCGACTGCTGTCTGTCGTGGTGCGGAACATCGTCCGTGCTCGCCGCTCCGCCGTTGCCCACACCGCTGCCGCCGTAAAACTCGGAGTCGCTGTTCAGCAGCTCGCGGTACACTCCCGGCTCGCTGACGCCCAGCCGGTAATGCTCATGCACGGTCGGCGTGAAATTGCAGACGACGACGACACGTTCACCGTTGCGCGCGACGCGCTCGAACGACAGCATGCTGTGATTCGCGTCGTGCAAATCGATCCACGCGAAACCCTGCCATGATGTGTCGATCTCGAACAGGGCGGGTTCGTTGCGGTAGAGGGTGTTGAGGTCCTTCACCCACGTCTGCAACTGGCGGTGTGCGTCGAAGGCAAGCAGATTCCAGTCGAGTTCGTCGTCATGATTCCATTCATTCCACTGGCCGAACTCCTGACCCATGAACAGCAGCTTCTTGCCCGGGTGCGCGTACATGAAGCCGAGGAAGGCGCGCATGTTTGCGAAACGCTGCCAGTAGTCGCCCGGCATCTTGCCGATGAGCGAACCCTTGCCGTGCACCACCTCGTCGTGTGAAATCGGAAGCAGGAATTGTTCGGTGAACGCGTAGAGGAGGCCGAAGGTCAGATTGTTGTGATGGTATCTGCGGAAGAGGGGATCCTTCTGGAAATACTCGAGCATGTCGTGCATCCAGCCCATGTTCCATTTGAAATCGAAGCCGAGGCCGTTGCTGTCGGCAGGATGTGTCACACCGGTGAAGGATGTCGATTCTTCCGCGATGACGATGGCGCCGGGATGATTGACGCGGACGGCCCAGTTGAGCTGGCGCAGGAAGTTAATTGCCTCGAGATTTTCGCGGCCGCCGAATTCGTTGGGGATCCACTCGCCTTCCTTGCGCGAATAATCGAGGTACAGCAGCGAGGCGACGGCATCGATGCGCAGGCCGTCAATATGGAATTCGTCGATCCAGTACAGGGCGTTCGCGATGAGGAAATTGCGCACCTCGTTGCGCCCATAGTTGAAGATGAACGTGCCCCAGTCCATGTGCTCGCCCTTGCGCGGATCGGCGTGTTCGAACAGGGCGGTGCCGTCGAAACGTCCGAGGGCGTGCTGATCCTTCGGGAAATGCGCCGGCACCCAGTCGAGAATGACACCGATGCCCTCGCGATGCATGAAGTCGATGAACCAGCGGAAATCATCGGGCGATCCGAATCTGCTGCTCGGCGCGTAGTAGCCGGTCACCTGGTAGCCCCACGAGCCGTCGAAGGGGTGCTCCATGATCGGCAGCAATTCGATGTGTGTGTAGCCCATCTCCTTCACATACGCCGCGAGCTGCGGGGCCATGCCGCGATAGGTCACGCCGCCGAACAGCGCATGTTCGGGATTGTGCTTTTCGGGTCTGCGCCAGGAACCGAGATGCACCTCGTAAATCGACATCGGCGTGTTGGCCGCATCGGTGCCCCGGCGCTGTTTCATCCATGCCGCATCGTCCCAGGTATGATAACTGCGGTGCGTGAGCGATGCGGTACGCGGGCGCACTTCCATCGCCGCTGCGAACGGATCGGTCTTGTCGAGGACGTATCCGTCCTTCGATTTGATTTCGAACTTGTACAACTCGCCCGCGTCCAGCCCGGGAATAAATATCTCCCACACGCCGGAGCCGCCAAGCACACGCATCGCGTGCATACGGCGGTCCCAATTGTTGAACGATCCGATTACACTGACGCTGCGCGCGTTCGGAGCCCAGACGGCGAATTCAATGCCCCCGATGCCGTTGATCTCCACATAGTGCGCGCCGAGTTTGTTGTAGATCTTGTAGTGATTGCCCTCGTTGAAGAGATGCAGGTCGAAGTCCGTCAGTTGCGGCAGGAAGGCGTAAGAATCGTGGAAGACCCGTTCCTCTTCGTCGTAGCCGACGGTCTTGAGCATGTAGGGGAACACGTCGGATTCGCCCTTGAACACCGCTTCAAAAAAGCCCTCCGCATGGACACGTTCCATCACCGTTTCGACGCGTGCGCCGTTTTCGCCCTCGCGCACGACCCATGCCTGCACGACCGCGGGAAGAAAGGCCCGCACGGCCACGGAGGGTTTCTTTCGCAGAGATATCCTGTGTATGCCGAGCACGGTGTACGGATCGTGGTGCTCGGTGTAGATGATACGAAAGACATCCTCGACGGAGGCGGTGGTTTTCATGCGCGGATCCCGGATAGAGAATTCGAATTCTCTAATATACGGCACTTCGGCGAATGGAGGTATGACGGGGCGCGGGAAACCGCGAACGGGGATGACGATGCGGGTGCGCGTCGCGCATCAGGCCCTGCGGTGTTTCATCAATTTTGCGACGGCCTCGGCGCGGGAGTTGACGTGGAGCTTCTCGTAAATGTTGTGCAGGTGGAAACGCACGGTGTGCACGGAGACAAACAGTTTCTCCGCGATGGCCTTGTAGCTGTGGCCTTCCACCAACGCCTCGAGCACGTCGGTCTCGCGGGCGGAGAGCGACGCCATGCCGTCGTCTTCCTTCGGCGTCTGGAAAAAAGTGAGCACCTTCCTCGCGATCTCGCCCGACATGGGCGCGCCGCCCGCATGCGCGTCGCTCACCGCCTGCAGCACGCTGACGGTGGGGGTCTTTTTCAGGATGTATCCGACGGCGCCTGCGCGCAGCGATTCGAAGATCTTGTCGTCGTCGCTGTACACCGTCTGCATGATCACCTGCACGGCGGGAAATGCCTCCTTCAACGCGCGCACACATTCGATGCCGCTGCGTCCGGGCAGACCGATGTCCATCAATACCACGTCGGGGAGGTTTTCCTCGATGTGCTCCAGCGCGTCGGCGCAACTCTTGTAGGTGCCGGTGAGCACGTAGCCATCGGAGAATTCGATGACCCAGCCGAGGCCATTGCGGATGTCCTCATCGTCATCGATGATGGCGACCTTTATAATTTCGTCGTGTCGTTTCTGATCGTCCACGGGCACGGTGTATTCCTCTGGAGCGCTGGGCATGTTCGGGGGGCAGCACGCAATCTACGCGGAGGCGCCGGGCCTATCAACTGCACAAACGTGCAGTTTATCCGCGCAGTGGCAGGCGCGCCTCGATGTGTGTACCGCGGCCGGGCGCGGATGTGATCTCGAGTCGGCCGCCGCTCTTCCGTAAACGGGAACGCATGTTCTCGAGTCCGTTGATGCGCGAGAGCGTGGATTCGTCGAAACCGCGTCCGTTGTCGGAGATGCTGAGCTGCCAGTCGCGCTCGCAGATGCAGAGCCGGATGTGGATCTGCGTCGCGTCGGCGTGTTTGACGATGTTCTGCAGGGCTTCCTTCGCGACAAGCAACAGCGCACGGCTCACGTCCGATCCTGGCGATGGATCACCCGGCACCGGCGGCACATCGAAGTGCAGACTGATGTCGCGCGCTTCGCACACTTCCACCGCGTGCACCTTGATGCGCTGCATGAGTTTGGAAAACGCGTCGTTGCGCGGATCGATGGACCACACCACATCGGTCATGCCGTCGACCAGCTCGCGCGAAATTGCGCCGATGCGTTGCAGTGGTTCGAGCAGTCCCGGCGTTGCGCTCATCCCGGCGGACGTCCCACGCGCGCCCATCATCTGCCGCATGAGCACCTCGGTCATCAGCGCGATGCGCGTCAGACCCGAGCCGATGTCGTCGTGCAGATCCGCGGCAATGCGCGCGCGTATGCGCTCGATCTCGAGGAGCCGTGTGACACGGGCACGCAGAGGCACATACACACCCGCACTCACGAGCAGCAGCATCACCAGAATGAACCATGCCTGCTGCCAGAAGGGGCGGCCGATTTCGAACGCGATACGCGCCGGCACGACGCTTTGCACGCCGTTGGCGCGGACCGAGCGCACGTAGAACACATATTCGCCGGGAAGCAGCGCTGCGAGCGTGACGCTTCGCTCGCGCGTCTGCTGCCACGCCGTGTCGACGCCCTCGAGGCGGTACTCGAAACGCACGTCCTCGGGCTGTCTCATGGTGACACAGGTGAATTCGATGCGGCAACTGTTCTCCGACGCCGACAGCGCGAGACGGCCACGATGTGTACGGTCGCTTCCGTTCACCAGGAATCGTGTGATGGTGATGTCGGGAGCGAGCGAGTCCTTCGATGCGCGCAGGTAGTCGTAGATCGTCACCGCAAACCGCGTCGCTGCCCACAGACTGCCGTCGGGGCGGATGCCGCAGGAATACACGGGGCTGTCGGTGAGGTCCTGATTGTATTCAAAAAACTTGGGTTTCTTTTCCGATACCGACGCGAGTCCGAGCTGCGTCCCGATCCAGATGCGGCCGTCATGACCCGCGGCAAAACACCAGACGCGGTCGGCGATGAGTCCGTTGCTTGTCGTGTAGGGAATCACCTTGCCGTGTTCGATCAAACCGAAGCCATTCGAAGACGTGCCAATCCACATGTTTTCACGGCGTCGCAGTATCGCGCGGATCACACTCGGCGGCAGCCCGTCGTTGGGGCCGATGGTCATGATGCTCGGTTTCCTCTCGTTGAAGAAGGTGATGCCCGAGAGTTTGCCGTTGACTCCGCCGCACCACACGGTGCCGCTCTCGTCCACATGCATGCTGTACACATTCAACGGAACGCGGGAGGAATCGGTGAGATGCGCGATGAGGCGCACCGGTCCGCGCACCGACGCGATCACGATGCCCTGATTCGGCACGCCGTAGTAGATGCGGTCGGCCGTGTCGATGGCGAAGACGAAGGATCCGGGGACGGGCAGTCCGGGCGCGGGCAGCACGCGCCGTTTCACACGCAGGGCGGTGCCTCCGGGCGTTTTCACGCGCACATCGAAACACGTGATGCCGCCCCCGTCGAAGGCGGCCCAGAGATCACCGCGATGATCGAGTTCGAGATGGAAGGGAAATCGCGGACCCCACTCGGGTCGGATGGTGTGCAGGAAGCGACGCCACCCGGTGCTCGAATTCCAGAACTCCCAGAGGCCGGCACGGGAGGAGACCCACACATGTCCGTCGCGGTCGCTGACGCCCTTGCCTGTCAGGTCCACGCCGTCGAAGATCATGATGTGCGCGTCTTCCAGCTTCATCATGCCCCGTCCTTCGGTGCCGAACCACAGATTTTTTTCACGGTCGAAAAATGCGCTGTTCAATCCATCGGCGAGCAGTCCGTTCTCCGTGCCGTAGCGTATCATGTCGACGGGATCCAGTTTGTCGATGGACGTCGCGAAGTAGAGACCGTTGGACGTCGCGACCCACACATGCCCGTGATCGTCGTGTGTCATCGACAGGGGTTGCACGGGTTTGAAGTCGTGCCTGCGGTAGAACCTGTTCTCGCGGAATTCGAGTATCGTGCTGTCGCGGGAGAAAACGAAGATGTGCCCGTCACCATCGATGTGCATACCGTTGGCACCCGCGTACGAACCGCGCGACGAATCGATGAGCTGACCGGCGCGCACACGTGGATCGTAGCGGTACAGACCCGCGGGACCCAACACCCATAACGCTCCATCAGGGGTGCTGTGCACGCGCGCGCAGTTCGGGGACAAACCCTCGGGGGCGACGCGCGTTGCGCGGCTGTTGTCGTAGCGGTACAGTCCGTCGGCGGTCGCAGCCCACAGCGTGCCCGCCGCGTCGAAATGCAGGTCGCGCACCCAGTTGGATTCCTGCGACACACCGAGCCGTACGCGCTCGATGCGACCGTCGCGCATGCGGCAGAGACCGCGGAGCGTGCCGATGTACACGTCCTTTGTTGCTCCGGGCGCGATGGCGATGGCATGGGCGTAGTTGTCGGGTAGACCATGGTCCGTAGTCCATACGCGCCAGTTGATGCCGTCGAAGCGCGCGATGCCGTCGGGTGTGGCGATCCAGAGGTAGCCGTCCGAGTCCTGTGCGAAATAGGTGATGTAATTGCTGGGGAGGCCGTCGCGGACGGAGTAGCCGTGGAACGAGAGCTTCTGCGCATGAGCCGGCGCCGCGACGCAGAGAGTTATGAGCAGCGCCGCGAGCACACGCACAAGGGGGAGGGTGCGGGCGGTGGTGTGTCGTGCGATGTCAGGCATGACCATGCTCCGCATCGAGAAATTGACCGAGCAGGACCGCGGCGGCGGCGACGTTTGTGCGGGCCTCGGGGCTGAGTCCTTCGCCGTGTGAGAAATCGTGGCAGGGGATGCTGCACACGAAGAGATCCGCGCAACGTCCGTACACTGTGAGCGCGAGCGCCGCGAGCGCGTCAAGTCCCGGGCCGTGCAGTCCGGACACGGCGCCGGGATCGGGCGTGTGCGCGACGATGTGCGGCGGGCGGCCGTCGGGGAGTGCGGCGTCGCAGAGCACCGCGCGCGCGGCCGCGGCGAGGTGTTCCGCGTGTTCGGGCAGAAGCTGGAACGCGCGCACGATGTGCAGACCCGCGGCCGCGCGCGCTGCAAGCAGGTCGGCGAGCGCGTGCGCCGCTCCGTCGTCGCGGCGCAGCGTGTTGCCGATGCACAGCAGCACGGTGCCGGCGCCGCTCACGGCGTGTCGGGTTCGTAGGCGACCGGGGTCTCGACGCGCACCTGCACGGTGCGGCTGCATGTGCGGCCCTCGGGCGACTCGTTGTCGTAGGGGCGCACGCTTTCACCGAGTCCGGCCGAGAAACCGTTCGTCGTTCCAAGCGTGCGCAGCACTTCCTGCGCGCGGCGCGCGCTGAGGTCCTTGTTGTAGTTTTCCTCGCCCGACCTGTCGCTGTACCCCGTCACAAACACGGTGGAATTCGGGCGCAACTGCGCGCGAATCGAATCGACGATCACGCGGTTCGGGCCGCGCAGTTCCGCGCTGTTGAAATCGAACAGGATCAACGCGTAGCGGTCGATGAGCTTGTCCTCGATGCGTTCGGTGCGCTTCATCTGCACGGTCAGCCGGTCCACGGCGATGCCCCTGCTCTCGGTTACAATACGCTTTCCGCGCAGGTCGGTCACATCCATGTTGTACTCGAGCGACGTCGTGTCTTCGAACGAGAGGCCGTCGCGGCCCGTGATGTCCCAGCTCAACACCTCGGGCGGCATCTCCGTGCCGTCGAACGAGGCGACCACGGTGCCCGCGCGCCGCACGGACACGCGCCATGACGCCAGGCCCGACTCGGCGGTGATCGTGGGACGGAAACGAATGATGGGCCGCGTCGCGAGGCGCATGGTGTCGCGCGTCAGCACGGGCTGCAGTATGCTCCAGTCCGCGGCGCTGATCTCCACGCGGCGGTTTTCCTCGGCGCCGTCCGCGTCGGCGATGCTCGAATTCATGACGGGCAGATTCCGCACCCGTATTTCCATGCGGCGGTCACCGATGCCCCACACGTCGCGCAGATATGCGCGCACACGCTCAGCCCTGCGACGCGAGAGCGCGATGTTGCGCTTCTCCGGACCCTCGTCGGCATTACACCCGGTGATCGTGATCACGGCGTCGGGATGTTCTGTCAACCGCTTGCCGATCACGTTCAGCACATCGTGATGCACGCCGATCGCATTCGCCTCGTGCAGCAAGCCGACGTGAAAGGCGCCGGCGCTTTCGCGCGTCAACTGCCTGTAGCGGGACGGGATCGTGTCGCTGTTCTCGCCGAAGAACACAAAGGGCAGCAGCGGGCGCATCTGCGCGCCGATGAATTCCTCGATGCGCACACGCGCGTTCGGACTGTCCTTCCCCTGATCGTCGACGCCGAAAGCGCGCAGCTCGGCCGCCAGCACGGGCTCGCGCACGGGCGGAGGCGGAGGGGGCGGCGGAGGCGGCGGGGGCGGCGGATCGTCCTTGCGTCGGTAGAATACGGAGAGGCCGGCGCGCAGGGCGTGCGCATGCCAGGCGTAGCCGGTGACCACGGGTGTCAATGCGTAACTCGCGAATACCTCCGGCGCGGCGAACAGGGTGCCCCGTGCATTCAACGGCAATTCCACGCTGAGGCCCGCGCTGATGGCAAGCTGCATGGCGCCCGCCTCGGGAATGACACCGTTGCTTTCGTTGCGTGTGCGCAGGCCGTTCTCGAGAAAGGTGCCGCGGTTCACGGGCAGCACGATCGTCTCGCGCTGTTCATAGCGCGTCGACAGCACGAGCCCCGCGCGCAGTCCGGCATGGACACGCAGCGGACCCGCCACGCGGTACGTTGCGGAGGGTTCGAGTCCTGCGCTGAAAATGGATATCTCGATCCGATGTTCGAATTCCCCCGGTACGGTCTCCTCGCCCGCGATGAGATAGGTGCCTTCGCGTGCGGTCAAGACGGCGCCGCTTTGCGCGAGACCCGCGCGAAGCGCAAGAGCCCAGCGGGCGGAGAAGGGAAATTCGGTCAACACGCCCGCGGCGTATCCGAGGCCTCCGCCTTCAGTGAAGGACGGACAACAGTTAGGCACGCCGGGCAGCGCGCGGAAATCGGCGCGATGAAGGTTCCATCCCGCGCCGCCGAAAACACCGTACGAGGTATGCCGCGCGAGCGTGTCGTCCTGTGCCTGCGCGGCAGGCCAGACGAAGGCGCAGGCGGCCGAGAGCAGCAGCAGCCGCCCGGTCCGGAACACACGTCCGCGAAGCCGCGTCATTTCATCACAACCATCAATCGTGTCAGCACCTGCGTCGCTGTCTCGAGCACCGCGATGTACACGCCGCTTGCGTGGGCCGAGGCGTCGAAGACCACCGAGTATTTTCCCGGAGGTACGAGGCCGTCCACAAGCACAGCCACGGTGCGCCCGGCGCGGTCGAGTACGGTCAGGCGTGTCGGTGCCTGTTCGATCACCTCGTAGGTGATGGTCGTCTGCGGATTAAACGGATTCGGCGTATTCTGATACAGGGCGATTTCACCGTCGGGATTCAGCAGGCGCACGCCGCCCTCGCGGCAGAGACGGTCAAGCGTGAATCGTCCGGGCACGGCCGCGATATCAACACGCCCGCCCACACTCTCGATGGTGTCGATGGATAGCGCGGTGCTGCTGTCGTTTCCGAGCGCGGCTTCAAAGCGCAGCACGGCAAGGTGGTCCTGTGCATCCGCCTGTGCGGGCAGATCCAGATCGATCACGCGGTCGTTCACGGCCGTTTGTCCCGCGGGCGAGAAGAGCGGCCGCAGCAGGGTGCGGTTGAAACGCAGGCGGAGCCGGTATCCGCTGATGTTGGCGAAGGACAGATGCCTCGCGTCGCGCAGGGTGACGGGGATCTCCACCACCGCGCCGGGAGCCGCCGTGGCGCTGCCCACTTCGATGCGCGCGGCGGGTGTCACCTGCTCTCCGCTCACGGTCAGCAGCAGGACGCCACAATCCGGGTCTGTCGTGAAGGTGATGTCGGTTTTCGCCGACGCATCCGTGGCCGTTTCGTCGAAAAGGATATCGAGAAGCGTCGAATCGCCCGCGGCGATGGTGCGCGGCAGGGGGGTCTCGAGCGTGAACGGCGCCGCAGCGGTATGTGTGCGGAGTGTCACGGCCATGGTGCCCGTGTTCCGCACCCAGACGGCGCGGCGGGCGGGCATGGAAGCGCGGACGACGGTGCCAAATGCGAGGGACTGCGCCGCGAGCGATACCTGCTCCTTGCGGCCTGTCAGCGGCACCTGCAGTGTGGTGGTGCCCGACGCATTGTTTGTGAGTGTGAGCAGGGCCGCGCGGTCGCCCGCGGCCAACGGACGGAAGCGCACACCCACGCGGGCGCTGTCGCGACGCGGGATGGCGAAGGGTGTGAACGGCGGTTCGAAGAGGAAGTCCGCGTCGCCGTCGATACGTCCATCCGAGATAAAAAGATCCGTGCCTCCGATATTCCGGATCACGATGACGGTGTCGCGCACGGTGCCGTCGCAGGTGAGGCGCGGGAAGTCCAGCGCCGCGGGTCCGCTCATTTCAGGTCGTGTCACCTGTGCGCCGCTGAGGGGAATGCGCAGCGTCGCGCACGATGGCTCGTATTCGATGATCAGCGTGTCGTCGTATGTGCCGTCGCCGGGCGGGGCGAAAGACACGGAGATGGTCGCCTGCGCGCCCGCAGCGATCTGCGCGGGCGGCGGCGTGTCGAGCGTGTACGCGATGCCGCGGGCGAAACGCGCGGAGATCGCGCGTGCGTCCACATTGCCGCTGTTGCGCGCGTCCGTGCCCCGCACGACGGGAAGTTGCGTCGGCTGGCGTGTGCCGAAATCGAGACGCGGAGCGGAGAGCAGGACCGAGTCCTTGCGTCCGCGCAGCGTCACCGTGCGGAACGGCTGATTCACGGCGTTGCTCGTGATCTCGACACGTCCCGTGAAGAGGCCGCTCCCTTGCGGTGCGAAACGGACGGGCAGGTACAGCGCGCTCTCGGGCGCGATGCGCGCGGGAAGCGCGGGAAGCGTCGCGGAGAAGGCGGGATCGCCCGTCAGCGCAATATTCGAGAGAAGAAGATCCGAACCTCCGGTATTGTCGATGCGCAGCAGTGTGTCGCGCGACGCGTCGGGGCAGAGCAGCAGTCCGAATTCGATGGCCTCGGGCGAGGATATGAGGGGAAGCGAGAGCCGTTCCCCGTCCACCAGCACGGGCACGGGCGTGCATGTGGGCTGATGCTGCGGCACCATATAGGCCGTGATCATGCCGTCGGCTGTCGGGGCTTCGAAGACGATGTCCACCGCCGACGAATCGCCGGGGCCAATTGTCATGGGGAAGGAGGCCGAGGCCGTGAATCGTCCCGCGGGCAGGAACAGCAGTGAATCGAGCCGCACCGCGACGACGCCCGGATTGTGCACGTACACCGTGCGGACAGCCGGGAAGGCAGTGAGCGGCACGCGGCCAAAATGCACTTCGTCGATGCGCACACGCGGGGTGTCGGCGAGCGCGAAGACGTTCACCGGCAGCAGCGGCTCATTTACGGCGTTGCTGGCGATGAGAATGGACGCGGATCTGAAGCCCGCGGCGGTCGCGCGCACGCGCAGTGTCAGCGTGTCGGAACGCCCCGCGGGAATGTTCTTCGGCATCCGCGACGGGATGCTGAACGCGGGATCGCCGGTCACCGTCACACCGCTGATCGTGAGTGTAAACGCCCCGGTGTTGGTGAGAAGGATGGAGGTGTCGCGCGTCGTGAAACGGCAGAACAGATCGGGATACCGTATCGTCGACGGACCTGTAATCTTCGGCGCGGAGATGCGCGTGCCTGCCACGAGGATGCGCACGGGACTGCAGTGCGGCTCGTGCGCGAAGGCCAGGGTGTCGGAGTAGTATCCGTCGACTCCGGGATCCGCAAACTCGACGGCGAGATTTGTCGCGCCGCTGGGTTGCAGCGTGACGGGGAGTCCGCCCAGCACGGTGAAGGGCGGATTCGCGCCGAACGTGGCCGAGTCGATGCGTATGGGAAGCGTGCCGTTGTTCTTGATGAACACGGTCCCCGTGTCGGGGAAGAGGTCGGGCGTGAGATTGCCGAAGTACAGCGAGAGCACGGTGAGATCGGCCGATTCCTTGCGGCCGCTGACGGGAATCGTGAGCGAGGGCGCGTTCATCGCGTTGCTCGTGATCTGCAGCGTCGTGTATTTGTCGCCCGCGGATCGCGGCTGGAAACGCAGCGGCACGCGCACGTTGTCGCCTGCTGCGATGCGCCGCGGCATCGGTATGGGCGGCGTGAGTGTAAAATTCGAGTCGTTCGTGAGCGCGATGCGGCTCACGCTTATCTCGTTCGTGCCGGTGTTGCGCAGCACGACCACGGTGTCGAGCGGACCGGGATCGCAGGGCCCGAGATAACACGCAACCGCGGACGGTGCGCCGATGCTGAGCCGGAATCGTTTCTGCCCGCGCGCGACGGTCATCGCGGCAAACATCGACGTCTGGGTCATGTACCGCAGCGTGTCCTGCTGCGCACCCTCGGAACCCGGATCAAGGAAGCGCACGATCATCCATACGGTGCCGCCCGCGGGAATTGTCGCGGGCAGTCCCGCGGTCACGCGGAACGGCGCCCCGGGACGGACGTCCGCGCGGACGATGGTCACGGCGGTGGCGCCTGTATTCCGCAGCGCGACGACTTTATCGCTCGGGAATTGGTCGTCGGACACCGTGCCGTAGTCCACATCCTCGGCGAATACGGTGCCGGTCGAATCCACGACGACGCGCGCGGCCGCCGCCGAGGCGTACACCGGTGCCGGGAACGCAACAAACACGGCGAGGAGCAGAATGATCCCCGCCGTGTGAGTGGCCCGTGCGTGTGTCAATCCGCGCGCTGCGCGGCAGTGCTGTGCCGGCGTCGGAATCACAGATTGAACAGGTACGACACGCCGAGCGAAAGCGTCGGCAGACGGAAATTGTCGTTCAGATGCGGAAGGTACGTCACCTTCGTGATCTTCTTCTGCCCGTTGCCGAGATCCGTCACGATATCCTCGCCCGCGGCGGACGATATCATCTGCGTGAGCGGATACGCGGCGCTCAGCAGCAGGTGCAGCGAGCCGGATTCGTTCGCGTACAGCGGGAAGTCGCCCCCGATCCGCGCCTCGATGAGGAATGCGCGCTCCGACGAAGGCGGAGAAATGTCCTCCTGCAGTATGTACACGTCGTCGTTCGAAGTGTTGACCCTGCGTACCGGCATCGGGTACTGGGGATTGAAGCTGTTCGTGATTGTCGCGGTAAGCGGCAGGCCGAAGGTGAAACCGAAGGCGAAATTGCTCACGCGGAACATCGTTGTAAGTGCGAGGTAATTGAACGATCCTTCGGTGGTGAGAAATGTGCCGTCGGGGAATAGCTCGTCCTTGTCGGTGGACGCTCCGTTCGGCGTCACATCGACGGCTTTGTTCTTGTCGCTGAAGGACAGTGTGTAGTAGTCGAGACTCGCGACCACCGCGAGATCCTCACCCACCGGGATGTCGCCGATCACGCCGATGCGGCTTCCCATGCCCCAGTCGCGTTCCGGTCCCGCGACCTTGTAGTCCACTGTGTTTCTCGTGACGTTGAGCGAGAGATGCGGTCCCACCTGGATCGGGCGGACCGATGCGGGATCCTGTGCGAACGCGGATCCTGCGCAAAGACAGGCAATGGCCAGCGCAAACAGAGTTCTCATGTGTTGTCCTTCGTGAGTCGTGTTTTGATGTAAACAGACAAAAATACAACACGCGGGAATTTTATGCGAACCTTCTATCAGCCGCGTCCTCCGCGCTTGAGCAGCGTGCCGTCGGATCCGCGGTATTCGATCTCGAAGGGCATCTGTCCGAGCGCGTGTGTCGAGCACGAGAGGCAGGGATCGTAGCAGCGGATGCCTGCCTCGATGCGGTTGAGTATGCCGTCGGTGATCTCGGTCTCGGGATCGCTGATGTAGTGCATGGCGATCTGCCGGATGGTGCGGTTCATCGAGAGGTTGTTCTGTCCCGTCGCGATCACCATATCGACCTTTTTGATCACGCCGTCGCGTCCCACCGTGTAGTTGTGAAAGAGTGTGCCGCGCGGCGCTTCGCAGGCGCCGACGCCGTGCGGTTTGTTCGAGAAGGCCCTCGCGCGGATGTCTTCCTGGTTCAGCGTGTCGGGGTCGGTGAGCAGTTCCTCCATACGCTCGAGCGCGAAGAGGATTTCGATCATGCGCGCGTAGTGGTAGTAGAACGAGTTCAGCACCACATTGCGCGTGCCGGCCATCTGCTTGAAGATAAGGAGTTCGCGATCCGATTTTGGCGACCCCGTGTGCGAACACACGTTGAGTCGCGCCAGCGGACCCACGCGGTAGTTGCCCTGCGGATACCCGAGCGGCGCGTAGTAGGGGAATTTGAGGTACGACCACTCCTCGACGGCCTCGGAGATGTAGTCGTTGTACTTGCGGGGATCGAGGCGGTCGGCCACGATGTTGCCGCCGCTGTCGACGACGCGGATGAATCCGTCGTAGTACTCGAGCGCACCGTCGCCCGTCACGTGCCCGAGGAACAGTGTCGGGAAATTGCCGAACACGTCGAGCTTGCCGTGATTGGTTTCGATGAAGGCCTTGATGAACTCGAGGCCCATGGCGGCGGTGTCGTGGGCCTCGGGAAGGCCCGCGAGGATCTCGTCGCGCACCGCCTCCGAGAGGGGTGCGCGCACACCTCCGGGCACGGCGTACACGGGATGGATTTTCCTGCCGCCCAGTTTTTCGATGACGTCCTGCCCGAATTTGCGCAGCCGTATGCCGCGGCGCGCGAAGTCGGGGTGCGCCTCGGCGAGTCCGAAGATGCTGCGTTTCTCCGGCGGGGCGTCGAAGCCGAGCAGCAGGTCGGGCGCGGAGAGATGGAAGAAACTGAGCGCGTGCGACTGCACCCACTGCGCGAGATTCAGCACTCGGCGCAAATTCTCGGCGGGCCGGGGAATCTCAACGGCAAGGATGTCGTCGCCCGCCTTCGCCGAGGTGAGCAGGTGGCTGACAGGGCAGATGCCGCAGATGCGCGACGTGATGCCGGGCATTTCCCACACGAGCCGGCCTTCGCAGAATTTTTCGAAACCGCGGAATTCGGTGATGTGGATGCGCGCGTCTTCCACCGCACCCTGGTCGTTGAAGTGGACGGTGATCTTCGCGTGTCCCTCGATCCGCGTCACTGGATCGATCACGATCTGTCGGGTGGGCTTAGCCATATTTCAGAAGGTCCTCGGTTAGAACGGGCTGCCTGCCTTCGAGCAGCTCCGTGATCACGTACCAGATGAGATCCGCGTCGGGCGGACAGCCGGGCAGGTAGGCGTCGACAGAAACGACTTTGTGAATGGGCGTCACGGATTCGTGCAGCACGGGCAGCACGGTACCGTCCTGTTTCCCAAAGGTGACACCCAGTTCGCCGTACACGTCGCGCAGAATTTCGTCGCGGTCGAGTCCGTTGCGCATCGCCGTCACGTTGCCCGTCACGGCGCAGTCGCCGAAGGCCACAAGGATGCGGCTGTTGCGGCGTATCGTTTCCAACAGTTCGAGATTGTCGCTGTTCGCCACCGCGCCCTCCACCAGCGTCACGTCGACACCCGCGGGGAACACCTTCACGTCCATGATCGGACTGTACACCAGTTCGGCGCGTCCATGCAGATCGATGAGCCGCTCGTCGAGGTCGAGGAACGACATGTGGCAGCCCGAGCAGCCGCCGAGCCAGGCCGTGGCGATTTTTATTTTAGCCATTGTTTTTTCTCTCTCGCGTTCACGATGTACTGGAGGAAATCGCGGTTCTTGGTCATCTCGCTCACCGCTTTTCCCTTCTCGAACAATGCGCCAGTCGGACAGACGAGCACACATTTTCCGCACGAAGTGCAGGAGCCGCTCCGGCCCCAGTCGCCGGCGAGGTCGGTCACGACGAAGGTGCCTATGCCGCGGCCCGCGACGTCCCAGGTGTGCGCGCCTTCGATCTCGTCGCAGACCCGCACGCAGCGCGTGCAGAGCACGCAGCGATTGTGATCGATGATGAAGCGCTCGTGTGTCGCGTCCACCTTCTTCGCGGGATACAGGTAATCGAAGCGCACCGAGTCCATCCCGACTTCGTAGCCGAGGTTCTGCAGTTCGCAATGCCCGTTGGCCACGCAGACCGAGCAGATGTGGTTGCCCTCTGCAAACAGCATTTCGACGATCATGCGGCGGTACTTCTGTATGCGCGCCGAGCGTGTGTTCACCACCATGCCTTCCTCGATGCGCGTGGTGCAGGCGGGCTGCAGTTTGTTCTGTCCGTCGATTTCGACGAGGCAGAGGCGGCACGCGCCGACGGCGTCGAGGCCTTCGAGATTGCACAGCGTCGGGATGTGTAGCTCATTCTCGAACGCGGCGCTCAATATGGTGGCGTGCGCCGGCGCGCTGATGATCTCGCCGTCGATGGTGAGGGTTTTAATCTCTTCCATTGGACCTCCGTCCCGGCTTGGTCTTGGCTGCGGTGGTTTTTTCTGCTGGCGCGGAAGGCGGCTCGGGCGCTGGAGCCGCGGCGAGGGCCGTGCATTCGCCCGCGTCGCACACGTGTGCGTGTATGTGGTCTTCGTATTCCTTGCGGAAGAAGTGCAGTGTGCTGACGACGGGATTCGGCGCGGTCTGGCCGAGTCCGCAGAGACTCGTGTCCTTGACCATGTCGCAGAGTTCCTCGAGTATGCCGAGATCCTCCATGCTGGCGCGTCCCTGTGTCATGCGCTCGAGCACCTTATGGAGCTGCACGGTGCCGACGCGGCAGGGGATGCACTTGCCGCAGGATTCGTCCATGCAGAATTCCATGAAGTACTGCGCGAGCTTCACCATACACGAGCTTTTGTCCATCACGATCAGTCCGCCCGATCCCATGATCGAGCCGACCTGTGCGAGCGACTCGTAGTCGACCGGGATGTCGAGATGCTGGGCGGGAATACATCCGCCTGAGGGACCGCCCGTCTGGGCCGCCTTGAACTCGCCGCCGTCGGGAATGCCGCCGCCGATGTCGAAGATGATTTCACGTAGCGATATGCCCATCGGCACTTCGATGAGTCCCGTGTTCTTGATGCGTCCGGCGAGCGCGAACACTTTTGTTCCCTTGCTCTTTTCGGTGCCGATGCCCGCGAACCACTTGCCGCCGTTGAGGATGATGGCGGGAACGTTGGCGTAGGTCTCGACATTGTTAAGCAGCGTGGGCATGCCCCAGAGACCCGACTGCGAGGGATACGGCGGACGCGGACGCGGCTGGCCGCGCCGTCCCTCGATCGAGGCCATCAGCGCCGTCTCCTCGCCGCACACAAACGCGCCCGCGCCGATGCGCAGGTCGATACGGAAGTTGAATTCGGAGTCGAAGATCCTGTTGCCGAGCATCTGTGTGCGTTCGGCTTGCTTGATGGCCTTCTTGAGGCGCTCGATCGCGAGAGGATACTCGCCGCGCACATAGATGTAGCCCTGCGTCGCGCCGACGGCGTATCCTGCGATGGCCATGCCCTCGAGGATCGCGTGCGGATTGCCTTCGAGCATCGCGCGGTCCATGAACGCGCCGGGATCGCCCTCGTCGGCGTTGCACACGACGTACTTCTGGTTCGATTTCACCTTGCGCACGATGCTCCACTTCAGCCCTGTCGGATATCCCGCGCCGCCGCGGCCGCGCAGTCCGCTGGAACGCACCTCGAGGATCACGCCGTCCTGCGTGTAGTAGGTGATGGCCTTTGCGAGCGCCTCGTATCCGCCGTGCCCGATGTAGTCGTCGATCGATTCCGGATCGATGTGTCCCATGTTTTTCAGGGCTATCGGCGTCTGCTTTGTGAAGAAGGGCGTGTCGGTGGGATGTGCAAGATCCGCCACGGGTGTGTTGCCGACGAGGTGCTGTTCGACGATGCGATCGGCGTCGGCGGGTGTGACCTTGACGTACAGCGTGTTCGACGGATGCATGCGCACCAGCGGTCCCGCGCCGCACAAGCCCATACACCCCGTGCTGATGATACGCACGTCCGAGGCGAGATTACGCGCGGCACAGGCCTGCTCGAGCGCTTCCCTGATCTGCATGCCGCCGGACGAGAAACAGCCGCCGGACCCGCAGACGTGGATCTCCGCGCTGAACGACTCGAGGGAGCGACGGAAATTCTGTCCGATCTCGTATAGTTCGTCGATAGTCATGGTGTTGTCTCCAGCCAGGCGGCCACACGGGCCGTGATTTCCTCCGGACCGACATTCGGTGCGACGTCATTGTCGTACACAACCACAGGCGCGATGCCGCAGGATCCGACGCAGCGAGCGGTCTGCACCGACACCTTGCCGTCGGCGGTTGTTTCGCCCGCGCGGCACTTGCAGAGATGTTCTACGGCCGATTGCAGCGCTCCCGCACCCTTCACGTAACATGCCGTGCCCATGCAGATCGTCACCGTGTGCTCGCCCTTCGGTTTGAGCGAGAAGAAGTGGTAAAACGTCGCGACACCGTACACCTTGCTCGGCGGCAGGCGCAGACTCTTCGCGATGTACAGAAGCAGATCCTGCGAAAGAAAGCCGAACAGTTCCTGCGCCGTGTGCAGTATCTCGATCAATGCATCACCGCGGAAATGGTGCTTGGCGAGCGCACGATCCAGATACTTGAATCTGTTATCGTTCGATTTCGCCTCGGGCTTCTTGAGTTTTTCCCGCTCTTCGGCTAATGTGGGCATGTGATGACCAATGTCGAGGGATTTCTTGTGGAATTAACGAGAAATATTTCTCGATTACCTATCACGAAATGTACCCATCGGACGATAAATATCCAAGCGTTTTGTGGCGGTTCAGTCCGGCGCCTCCCTATAGTGAAAATTCTCTCGAAACGGGTTCTACTCCCCGCACCCGCCACATCCTCAGGCACGGCAGATCCGTGCCTTGCGCCGCATCTCAGTCCGTGTCTTCCACCAGCTCTTGTCTCACCAGTACGAGTATTGCCGCCTGCGGGACGACCAGGTACTGTGTACCCTCGAATTCCAATTCCACACCCTGCGAACGGAGGAACAGGGCGTAGTCGCCTTCCTCCACCTGCAGGGGGAGATAGCGGATCGGTTCGCGCCGCGGCGCCCAGGGCTCCTCGCTTGCGTCGGGGTTTGGAATCGGATATCCGGGTCCGATTTTCACCACATAGCCGCCCTGTATCTTTTCTTTCTCCTGCACCCCCGGAGGCAGGTAGAGTCCGGACTTGGTCATTCCGCTCGGGTCTTCCGGTGAAATCAGTACACGATCACCAACAACGAGGATTTTTTTTACTGTGCGCATGTGCGGTCTGGAATTGAGGAGGAGCTAGGAACTAGGACATAGGAGCAAGGAGTGAGGAGTTAGGATCCAGGAGGGAGAATGTCGGGTGATCCCTCCTGTCTCCTGAATCCTGTCTCCTGACACCGCGCTGCGTAGATCAAACGAACGGATTCGTTCACAACCACGCATAGGTCGTCTATAAAAGATCCGACGCAAGTTCCGCGAGTTCCGACCGTTCGCCCTTTTCCAACGTGACGTGGGCGTAGAGGCGCTGTCCCTGCATTTTGTCGATCAGGTAGCTCAGGCCGTTGGACAGTGTGTCGAGATACGGATGGTCGATCTGGAAGATGTCGCCGGTAAAGACGAATTTCGTGCCTTCGCCCGCGCGGGTGATGATGGTTTTAATCTCGTGCGGCGTGAGATTCTGCGCCTCGTCGACGATGAAGTAGATGTTCACAAGACTGCGCCCGCGGATGTAGGCCAGCGGTGAAATGACCAGCTTCTCCTCGTTGAGCAGTTCCTTGATGCGACGGTGTTTGACGTCGGTCTCGGGGAACTGATTCTGAATCACCCCGAGATTATCAAACAGGGGCTGCATGTACGGATCGAGCTTGGACTGAATGTCACCGGGCAGGAAGCCGAGGTCCTTGTTGCTGAGCGGCACGATGGGCCGCGCGAGGTAGATCTGGCGGTACTGCTTCTTGCGCTCGAGTGCCGCGGCGAGCGCGAGCAAGGTTTTTCCAGTGCCCGCCTTGCCGCTTACCGTCACGAGCTGCACATCGGGATCGAGCAGGGCATGCAGGGCGAAGGTCTGCTCGGAATTCCGCGGGGTGATGCCGTAGGCCGTCACCTTGTCCACGCGCCGCAGCATGCCGCTCGGATTGTGATAGGTGGCGAGCGCCGATTTTTTGCCGTTACGCAGGATAAAAAACTCGTTCGGGCGGAAGGTGGATCCATGCTCCACCTCCGCGGCGTCCACCTCATAGGGCAACTGGTACATGCGGTCGATGGCGTCGTCGTCGACGTGTTCCAGCACGCGCCTGCCGGTGTAGAGCGTGTCGATGTCCTTGACGCGGTCGGTCTTGTAATCCTGCGCGGTGAGGCCCACGGCCTTCGCTTTCATGCGCAGGTTCACGTCCTTCGACACCAATATCACGGTGCGCTTCGGATGCTGCTGCGCAAGGTGGTAGGCCGTGTTGAGTATGCGGTGGTCGGGCCTGTCGGGCGCAAAGCTCAGGCGCAGGTCCGGATGGAACTCCTCGTCGAGACGCACGGATATGCGGCCCTTCTTCGGACCGATTTTCAGACCGTCCTCGAACAGCTTCTCCCCGCTCAGCGCGTCGAGCGAACGCGCGAATTCCCGGGCATGGAAATTCAGGATTTCATTGCCCTTTTTGAAGTGATCCAATTCCTCCAGCACCGCGATGGGAATCGCCACGTCGTGTTCGTCGAATTGATACACGCAGGAACTGTCGTGTAGGATCACGTTGGTGTCTATGACAAACAGCTTGACGGGCGGACGGGCCATGGCGGACTTTGGAGTAGGGAGTAGGGAGTGAGAATCGAAGAGTCTGTTGGTGGTCTTCGCAGTAGGATACGGAATCAGGCGCTAGATCGGAAATGACGGGTACCAATGGACCATTCGTTCCACTATATTCCCAGTGTCATACTTCAAGTAAAGGTTTCACCCGTCCCTAATCCAACTCCTAGATCCCAACTCCTAACTCCTTCACCAATGTCCTCTCGCAAATCCTGGGATACATACTTCATGAGCATCGCAAAGATCGTGGCCGAGCGTGCGACCTGCACGCGGGCGAAGATCGGCGCGGTTATCGTGAAGGATAAAAACATCATCGCCACCGGCTACAACGGCTCGCCCGCGGGTCATCCCCATTGCACCGACGTCGGCTGCCTGATCTATGTGTCGCGCAACCCGAACGGCGAGGAAGAGGAGAACTGCTTCCGCACCATCCATGCCGAGATCAACGCGATAGCGCAAGCCGCGAAACACGGGGTGGCGATAGAAGGCGCCGACATCTACGTCACCGCCAGCCCCTGTTATCATTGCCTGAAAACGATCATGAACACCGGCATTCACCGGGTGATCTACGACAAGCCCTACAAGATCCACCGCATCCAGGAACTCATCGACCACACACATCTCGAGTTCGTGGCGCTGGACGGGAACTGATCCACGTCCCTCTTTCCCGCTGTCCCGCTCTCTGCTCTACTATCGCGCGTGGTATTCCTGAATGCTTCGCACGTCGTGCGCTTCGGTGCCGGCCTCGCGGATGCCGTCGAGAAGGGCGATGCCCGCCGAGACATTTGTGACATAGGGGATGTTGTAGGCGAGCGCCGCGATGCCGATGGGTGTTTCGTCGTCCTTGGATATCTCGCCCGCGGGTGTGTTGACGATGAGCTGCACATGCCCGTTCTTGATTTCATCCACGATGTCGGGCCGGCCTTCGCTCACCTTCAGCACGCTGCGTGTCTCGACCTCGTTTTCGTACAGGTAGGTTGATGTGCCGCGTGTCGCCACCAGCTCAAAGCCCGCCGCGCGCAGATCGCGCGCGAAGTCGAGCGTGCGCTGGCGCTTGTCGCGCTGGTTGACGGACACAAACACGGTGCCGTCGGTGGGCAGCGTGGCGCCTGAACCGAGCTGGCTTTTCGCCATGGCGGCACCGTAGGTGGAGGCGATGCCCATGACCTCGCCGGTGGATTTCATTTCCGGTCCGAGGAACTGCCGCGAGCCGATGAGCTTGATGAAGGGGAACACCGCCTTTTTTACGGCCACGTAGTCGCGGATGTCGGGCTCCACCACACCGAGGTCGGCGAGGGTGCGTCCCAGCATCACCTTGGTCGCGATCTTCGCGAGGGGCACTCCCGAGGCCTTGCTGATAAAGGGGACGGTGCGCGACGCGCGCGGATTGGCCTCGAGCACATAGATCACGTCGTTCTGCAGGGCGTACTGCACGTTGATCAGGCCGACGGCGCCCACGCCTCGCGCGATGCGGCGGGTGGTTTCCTTCAGTTCTTCGATGATCGATTCCTTTTTGAGCATGGGCGGCATCACGCAGGTGCTGTCGCCGCTGTGTATTCCCGCCTCCTCCACGTGCTGCAGGACGCCGCCGATCATCACCTCGTGTCCGTCGCAGACGGCATCGACATCGAACTCCATCGCGTCCTCGAGGAACTTGTCGATGAGCACGGGATGATTGTCGGAAATTTCAAGCGCCTCGTCGACGAATTCACGCAGGGCCTTTTCGGAATACACGATGCGCATGCCGCGTCCGCCAAGCACGTAGGAGGGACGCAATAACACCGGATAGCCGATCTCGTTCGCGACGGCGGCCGCCTCGTCGGCGCTGCGCGCGTTTCCGGCAGGCGGATACTGTATGCCGAGGTCGCGGAGCAGGGCGCTGAAACGCTCGCGGTCCTCCGCGAGATCGATGCCCTCGTAGGGCGTGCCGAGTATGCGCACCCCGCGCGCGGCGAGGTCAGCCGCGAGCTTGAGCGGCGTCTGACCGCCGAAGGAGACGATGACACCCTCGGGCTGTTCGAGGTCGATGATGCGCATCACGTCTTCGAGCGTCAGCGGTTCGAAGTACAGTTTGTCGGCGATGTCGTAATCGGTCGAGACGGTCTCGGGATTGCAGTTCACCATGATCGCCTCGAAACCCTCCTCGCGGGCGGCGAACACTCCGTGCACGCAGCAGTAGTCGAATTCGATGCCCTGCCCGATGCGGTTCGGGCCGCCGCCGAGGATGATCACCTTGCGCCGTGTGCTGCGTGTGGACTCGTTCTGCTGATCGTGGCTCGAGTAATAGTATGGCGTGTACGCCTCGAATTCCGCCGCGCATGTGTCGACGGTTTTAAAGACGGCCGTGATGTTCCACTGCTCGCGCAGGGCGCGCACGCGGTCGGCTGTACACCCCCAGATCGAGGCGAGTTGCGCGTCGGAAAATCCGTATTCCTTGGCGGTGCGCAAAAGGGCGGGAGTGACGGTTGTATCGATGTCCACGGTTTATCCTTCCAGTTCGGTGTCGGCGGAGGCGGGCAGCCGCGGTTCCGCATTGATGGTTTTCTCGCGCTCGAGATACACGGTGCCGGCCGGTACGCCGCGCGGTTTGCGCACGTATTTTTTTTCGGTGTAGGCCACCAGCACCGTTTTTGCGTTGCGATGTTTGCTGTAGTACGCGGCGATCGAGGCGGCTTCGCGAATCGCCTCGCGCGGGACGGGCGCGCCCGACGAGGGCACGCGCAGCACGACGTGTGATCCTCCGACACCGCGCGCGTGAAACCAGAGGTCGTTCGGGCGCGCGTGACGCACTGTCAGCTCGTCGTTGTTCGCGCTGTTTTTCCCGGCCCATACCTCGAAGCCACCGCTTACGACGAAGCGGCGGAAGGGGAAAGGGCGTTCGTCGGTGTCGCCCTTCGAGGTAAGTCCGAGACTCTGCATAAGCTCCGCGTGGTCCGAAAAAACGGTTTTGAGCGCGCGCGCCGATTCGGCGCCTTCGATGGCGAGCGCCAGCGACTGCAATTGGGATGCGCGCGTCTGCAAATATGACACACGCGCACGCACGTATGCAATCGACGAGCGTGCGTGTTTCGCTTTTTCGAAATACCGCTGCGCGTTTTCGAGGAGGGTCTCGGTTTCCCGTATCGGGATGCTCACCACGAGCCGGGGATCCGTGAAAATGTCGGGCACAGTCATGCGCCACGGTTGTTCCGGATAGTCGTGCATGTGGATCATGAGCAGGTTGCCGAATTTTTCGTATTCGGCGGCACGCTGCTCAATCTCGCGCGGCTCGGCGAGATGTGTCATGGCACGATCGATGCGCGACGTCTCGCGCGCGAGCGCGGCGAGCGCGCGGCGGCGCAGGCCTTCCTCGCTGCCGGCGGCAAGTGTCTTGCGCGCGAAGAGGAAGACGGCGTCGCACAGGGTGTCGGCCGTCTCGTCGCGGCACTCCGCGAGATGACGCAGTTGCAATGGTGCGACATGGACCGGTGCACCGTCACGGAAATACACATGGCCCCGCCCGCCCGCGCTCTCCTCAAGCAGGAGACCGAGTTCGACCGCCAGCGCCATTCGTTCGGTGGGCCGAAGGTCTCCGCACGTGCGGGTGGCATCGATAAACGCGCGATGAAACACCTCGGCCGCCGCAACACCGCTCAGATACGGCCGCAGGGCGCGCAACGCGTGCCCCGCCTCGCGTGCGGGGTCGATGTCGAGAGCCGCTTCGAATTCTTCCTGTCCCGGCGCGTGCAGGGTGTTGTCGAAGTCGAAGGTTTCGCCCGGACCCTCGTGTTTGAATGTCGCGATACACGCGCCATCCGGATCGCGCAGCGCGGCGCCCGCGCCGCGACGGTACAACGTGCAGAGCAGCGATGCGCCCGTGTCGAGCAGGATGCGGACCACACGGTCGTTGCGCGCGATGTCGACACTTTCGATACGCGCGCCGCGTGTATCATCGAAGACGTCGACGCTGTTCTTCCGCGCGCGGGCGAATCCGGGATGCGGCGCGAGGAACAGCAGCGGACCCGCGGAGAAATGCAGATGCTCGATGCCCGACGCAGTCTCGAGCTCGATCATGAGCACATCGCGCTCCTGTGAAAAACAGCCGGATATACGCGCGCCGCGGTAGCGGTGGTCGAGTTCGTCCGCGATTGCGCGCAGCGTCAGCCAGTTCGTAAGCATCGGGTGTATCAGCGTGTATGGAGCTGGCGCTCCATCACCTGGGCAGACCGGACTTCGCGACGCGCTCCATCGTCTCCACGAATCTATCGAGTTCGGCGAGTGTCGTGTACACGTTGGGTGTGATCCGTATGCCTTTGAAATACTCGTTCGATATCGTGGTGCAGAATATTTTCTTCTTGTCGAAGAGATAGCCCTGCAGAGCGCCCGGCTCTATGCCTTTGATCTCGACCGTCGCGATCGCGCAGGACTGGCGCGCATCGAAGGATGTATGGAACACGACGCCGGGCACGTCCTTCAGACGGTTCATCCAGTAGCGCGCGAGGAAACGCAGGCGCTCTTCCTTGCGCGCGGGTCCGATACCCTGATGGAACAGCAGCGCCTCGGCGAGCGCGAGGCGCGGTGCCGCGGAATGTGTGCCGATCTCCTCGAATTTGCGGATGTCGGCGGACTGCTTCTTCTCCGCTGCCATCAGCGGCCACACACGCTCGATCTTGTCGCGCCGCACGTAGAGCAGTCCCGTGCCCTTCGGACCGTACAGCCATTTGTGCAGGCTGGTGCCGAAGTAATCGCAGTCGAGGTCCTTCTGCGTGAAGTTGAGATGAGCAAACGCGTGCGCGCCGTCAACCACGGTTTCGATGCCGTGCGCGCGCGCCATGGCGCAGATCTCGCGCACGGGCATGATCTGTCCGTTCGTGAAATTGATGTGCGAGATAAGGACGAGTTTGGTTTTTTTTGTGATCGCGCGTTCGAAGGCGGCGACCAGTTCGGACGGATCGGCGGGTGGTGTGGCGATCGGGATGACCGAGAGCGACAGACCCTCGCGCGCCTCGCGCTGGCGCACGGTTGTCATCATGCGCGGATAATCCTGTGCCGAGGTAAGTATCTCGTCACCCGAACGCAGCTCGAGTCCGAAAAGCAGCGTCTCCATGGATTCCGACGCATTGCGTGTGATGGCGATCTCTTCCTTGTCCGTCCCGAACATGGCCGCGAGTCCTTCGCGCACATTTTCCACGCGCGGCTCCAGAATCTGCCACATCACGTATGCGGGCAGCTCCTCCTGTTCCCATGTGTACCGCACAAAGGCCTCGGTCACGATGCGCGGCGAGGGACAGACGCCCCCGTTGTTGAGGTTGATGATGCCGCGCGTGACGGTGAACGCCCGCTGTATCTCGAACCAGAAATCCTCATCGCCGGCTGCCTGCTCGGGCGTGAGATGATCGATGCGGCGTCCCGCCGCATGCAATTGGTCGAAGAATCCGGCCAATGCCGCGGAGCCGAGTGCCGTGGCGCCGAGGCCGCGTGTGATCTGACCGAGGAAGGTGCGGCGGGGGAGGGAACGGGCCATGGCACGTGTCCGGATTTGTGGTAGGATGCGGGTGTGGGAAACGAGTCGACTGCGGCAGCACTGTTGATGCTGCCGCGCGGTTTATACGGGCTGAATGAGCGACGGTTCGTACTCCGACGGAGCAGTATAGCCGAGGAGATTACAGAGTGTCGATGCGACATTGGCGAGACCGGCGGAGGGCACGGACGCGAGTCTGTACGGCGGCTGCGGGCGAGAGTCGAGAATGCAGAACGGCACAGGGTTCAGCGTGTGGCTGGTCTTTGGTGTGCGCACGCCGTTTTTCTCGGTGAACATTTCGTCGGAGTTGCCGTGGTCGGCGGTGATGACCACGATGCCGCCCAGCGCCAGCGTCTTTTGTACGAGGCGTGCAACGCCGGCGTCCACGGTCTCGACAGCTTCCACGGCCGCTGCATAATTGCCCGTGTGCCCGACCATGTCGCCATTCGCATAGTTGACACGCAGGAAGCGATAGCTCCCGCTGTCGAGCGCCGCGAGTGTCGCGTCGGTGATCTCCGCCGCCTTCATGCGCGGCGCCTTGTCGAACTCGATACGGTCGGAAGGAATCTCGACGAAACGTTCGAGGCGCTCGTCGATATAGCCGCTGTTATTGCCGTTCCAGAAGTATGTCACGTGCCCGTACTTCTGCGTCTCGGAGATCGCAAAACTCGTCACGCCCGTGCCGCAGAGATACTGGCTCAATGTGCGGTCGATGCTCGGCGGTTCGACGAGGTAATGCGGCGGGATGTGCATGTCGCCGTCGTATTCCATCATGCCCGCGTAATAGACGTCGGGCAGCGGACCGCGGTCGAATTCCGCGAATTCCTTTTCGGTCAATGCGCGTGAAAATTCGATCGCGCGGTCGCCGCGGAAATTGAAGAAGATGACGCTGTCGCCGTCACGAATCGGACCTACAGGTCCGGTATTATCGGCCACGACGAAAGAGTCCATGTACTGATCCGTCATGGACGGATCCTCGGCGTAGTAGGTGCGCACGGCTTCCGATGCGGAAGGGAAGGCGCGTCCGACGCCTTGCACATGCGCGCGGTATCCGCGTTCGACGATGCGCCAGTCGGCGTTGTAGCGGTCCATGGTCACGTTCATACGTCCGCCGCCGGACGCGATGGCGTACGAAAATCCCGGGCGCGCCGAATACTCGGCGAGTTTCTGCTCGAGGGGCAGCACATAGTCGAGCGCGGATTTTTCACCGACATCGCGGCCGTCGAGAAGGGTATGGATGCGCACTGTCGCAACTCCTTCAGCAGCGGCGCGTTCGAGCATGGCGTACAGATGCGATATATGCGAGTGGACGTTGCCGTCGGAGAGCAGGCCCACGAAGTGCAATGTACCGCCCTTCTGCTGCCGTTCGACGATGGCGCGCCAGTGTTTCGAACTAAAGATGCTGCGGTCGGCGATGGCGGCGTTCACCAGCTTCGCGCCCTGCGCGAAGATGCGTCCGGCGCCGAGCGCATTGTGACCCACTTCGCTGTTGCCCATGTCGTCGTCGCTGGGCAGGCCCACTGCGGGTCCATGCGCGCGCAGTTGTGTGTACAGCCCGCGCGAGAAATACTCGTCCAAATGTGGTGTATGCGCATTGGCCACCGCGTTGCCGGGATAGTTTTTCCCAATGCCGTATCCGTCCATGATGATGAGAAGCAGCGGTCCTGCCGCCGCCTGCACCGTTGGATGTATCTGAAGAAGAAGATCGCTCATGTTGTGCGTTTCAATGTGAAATGGAATCATGCAAGGTACGGAAAAATCACCGAACAGCGGGACAGCGGGAGAGCGGGACAGCAGGAGAGCGGGACAGCGGGACAGCGGGACAGCGGGAGAGCGGGACAGCGGGAGAGCGGGACAGCGGGACAGCGGGAGAGCGGGAGAGCGGGACAGCGGGAGAGTGTCTCGCTTTTATATTGCACTCCCTACTCCCCACTCCCCCGTCCCCCGTCCCCCGTCCCTCGTCCCCCGTCCCCCGTCCCCCGTCCCCCGTCCCTCGTCCCCCGTCCCCCGTCCCCCGTCCCTCGTCCCCCGTCCCTCGTCCCCCGTCCCCCGTCCCCCGTTTTTTCCTTCCCGCCGTGCGGCCTACATTTGAAGACGCATATCGCGTATCAACAAACAAACAAGGCACCTGTATGCATCCCGCACATTTTATCGACGATCTGAAGGATCGCGCGCGCAACAATCCCAAACACATTGTCTATCCCGACGCCACCGACGAGAGGGCCATCAAGGCGGCACGCATCGTCACGGACGAGGGCACCGCTCGCATTTCCCTGGTAGGGAACGATGCTGCGATACGTGCCGCAGCCGACGCGGCAGGCACCTCGCTCGACGGCATCAGCATCGTCGATCCGACTTCGGCCGAACATCTCGACACTTTTGCCGCTCAGCTCCATGAACTGCGCAAGGCCAAGGGCATGACGCCCGAGCAGGCGCGCGAGCAGATGCTGCACCCGCTCTTCTTCGGCGCCATGATGGTGCGCAACGGATTTGCCGACGGCAGTGTCGCCGGTTCACTCTCCACCACGGGCGACGTGATCCGCGCGGGCATTCTGGCGATCGGCCTGAAACCCGGCATCAAGACTGTGTCGAGTTTCTTTGTCATGAAATTCCCCGAGACGCTGTACAGCTTCGCCGACTGCGCCGTGCTCCCTCTGCCCGACGCCTCGCAACTCGCCGACATCGCAATCAGCACCGCCGACAATCACCGTGCGCTGATGCAGGAAGAGCCGCTCGTGGCCCTGCTGTCATTCTCCACAAAGGGCAGCGCCGAACACGAACTGGTGGACAAGGTGCGTGAAGCGCTGCGCCTCGTGCGCGAACGCCGGCCCGACATCAAGATCGACGGCGAATTGCAGGTGGATGCGGCCATCGTCGAGAAGATCGGCGCGAAGAAGGCGCCGGGCAGCGACATCGCGGGCAAGGCCAATGTGCTCATCTTCCCCGATCTGCAGGCCGGCAATATCGCATACAAGATCGCCGAACGTCTCGGCGGCGCGGAGGCGCTCGGACCCATCGTGCAGGGCCTCGCCAAACCTGCCTACGACCTCTCGCGCGGCTGCTCGGTGAACGACATCGTCGTTACTACGGTCTTCAACGCGGTGATGGGCGCGGTGTGATCGAGCGGGATATACGGAACACGGAACGCAGAATTCGGAACACGGAATTCTGCGTTCCGCGTTTATCATTTTATCCGTTGCGGCACTGCACTCACTTCATCAACGTCATGCGGCGCGTGAGAGTCTCGCCGTTGAAGCTGAGCTTGTAGATATAGGTGCCGGAAGGGAGGCCAGCCGCATCGAAGTCGGCGTTGTATTCACCTGCCGCACGGTTGTCGTCGATAAGAGTCCGTACCGGGGCACCGAGCAGGTCATATATCCGCAACTGCACGCGGCCGCTCACAGGGATGGAATAGTGGATGGTGGTGGAAGGATTGAACGGATTCGGATAGTTCTGCTGCAAGCCGAGACGTTCAGGGGCGGCAACAGGGGTGGCCCCGTCATAGAGGTCGTACCTGATAAAGAGGTAATTCCCAGGGCGTTTGGTTGGGTCGTTGGCGGGAGGTGTGTTGCGCTTTATGTACAAACCGTCGGTCGCTTCTACATACCAGACGACTGTGTAGGCCCGGGACATCTTTGAACCCGACATGAAGAGTATCACATTTCCCAACTGCGCGTAGGAAAGTGTCAGCTTCGCATCAGCGCCGAGTCCGTTGGATGGAAAGCGAAGGGAACGAGTCAGGCTGACGCTGTCGAGGAACACCAGTGTGTACGACACGGTGTCCGAAAAAACGTCGTTTCGTGTATTGCTCGTTTTTATCTGGAAGTAGGGATCGGCAGGGCTTGGCTTTGACCATGTAAAATCCTCGGTCTGAATTGCCGTCCAAAGAATGATTCTTGCACCATCACGAGGCTGGATCAATACAAAGTCTGCCGGCTCGTGACTCAGGATCTCGTAGTCGTCGCTGTGGCCGTTGATCGCGGGATCGGACGAAGCATATGCAATTATATGCTGGAGGATGTCGCCGGGCAGTGTGCGGATTATACGTGAGGCGACCAGATAGGGCGTCGGTCCCTTGATAAACACTTCACCGGCGAAGATGTCGGCCAGCCCCGGAACCGTGTTGTCGAATTCGCCCGGCCAGCGGGCCGAGAATCGTGTCGCCACTTCCACGTGTGTCACATTCAGATAGCGGTCGCGCGGCGTCACCGTGATCTCGTACTGGCGCATGTGATACACGGCCGGTTTTCCCGGTACGTGCGAGGTCAACTCCACGAGGTAATTTGTCTGATCACCTTCGATGAAGTTCATTTTCTCCGTCTCCTGATTCAGCCCCGCGTAGAACGGTGTGATCATGAGTGTGACACCCTTCGAGGCCTTGCTGTGTATGAGGCAGATGCGCGCCTGGCCGTTGGCGTCGAACGCGTTGTTCGAGATGGACCACTCGTTCGGCGAGAGCTGTGTGAGCGGCGTGCCCTCGTGCGTGAGCCGCGCCCAGGAGTAGCCGTCGGGATCCGCATTCCAGGAACGTGTGCTCGAGTCGGTGTTTGCGTCGGATCCTTTGAGCGTGATGGTGGTGGGTGTGCCGCTGGTGTTCCAACTGCGGATCACGTTGCCGTTCTGGTCCTTGGCGGTGAGTGTGAAGCACACCTCCTCGCCTGATTTTTTGTCGATGTCGGTGAGGCGGAGCGTCCGTTCGAAGACCACACCTCCGTGGATGCCACGAGCGGCCGCGCTGCCGTTCCCATCCCGCGCATCAGCACACGTGAGTGCAAGGAAAAACATCGTAAGCATCGTACCTGCAATAACACTGCATTGTTTCATGCTGCTGACTCCTGTTGAATGAACCCTGGCGTGCAACAAAAATCCGGATTTGCATATCCGTAATCAAGTGAAATCATGAGACAATCGCGATTCGTCCGGCGGCTCACCGCCCGTCGTGCGTGTCGGCACTGGCAGCGATCATCCCGGGATGCGCCCCGATGCGACTAAAAAAAAAGGCGGCCCGAAGGCCGCCTGTGTTGTATTTCAATGGAATCACTTCATGAGTGTCATGCGGCGTGTGAGTGTCTTGCCCTCGAACTGCAGCTTGTACACGTAGATGCCGGTGGGCAGGGAGGAGGCATCGAAGGATGCGCTGTATTCACCCGCTTCGTGGACTTCGTCCACAAGTGTTCCGACATGTGCGCCGAGAAGATCAAAGACACGGAGCTGCACACGGCCTGTCGTCGGAATCGAGAACCGAATCGAGGTCGAGGGATTAAACGGATTCGGGTAGTTCTGGCTCAGGCCGAGACGCGCAGGAGCGGCAACGGGAGCAGTGCCGACAGGGATGCCGAGTGTGAGATAGAAACCCGGACGATTCGATGGATCGTTGGCGGGCGGTCCGCTCTTCGTCACGTACAGGCCGTCGGTCGCTTCCACGTACCACACCAGATTGTAGTTGCGCCAATTGGTACGACCCGCCATGCGGTTCGCCACGTCGCGGATCTGCTGATACAGCATGGTCAGCTTGGGCTCGGTGCCCACGTTGTTCGACGGATATCGCTGCGAGAAGGTGAGACTGGTGCTGTCGATGAACACGAGGGTGTACGCGACTGTGTCGGAATACACCGCGCTGCTCGAGTTGCTGGTCTTGATCTGGAAATATGGATCCGACGGGAAGGGCTTGGTCCACGTGAAATCCATCGGTGTCTTTTCATTGTTCACGTCGATCGACAGGAACGTATGATCGGGCGGTGTGAGAAGCACAAAATCCACCGGCTCATGACTGAGAATTTCGTAGTCGTTTGTACGTCCATTGATCGTGGGATCGGACGAAGCGTAGGCGACGATGTACTGGAGAATGTCGCCGGGCAGCTCGCGGATGATGCGCGAGGCGACCAGATAGGGCGTCGGTCCCTTGATGAACACTTCACCCGCGAAGATGTCGGCCAGTCCGGGAATCGTGTTATCGAACTCGCCCGGCCAGCGTGCCGAGAATTTTGTGGCCATTTCGACGTTGGTCACATTCAGGTAACGGTCGCGCGGGGTGACGGTCAGTTCGTATTGACGCATGTGATATACGGCGGTTTTCCCGGGCACGTGCGACGTGATTTCGACCAGGTAGTTCGTCTGGCCGATTTCCGTGAAGTTCATTTTCTCGGTTTCCTGATTCAGGCCCGAGAAAAACGGGGTGACCATCAGTGTCACACCCTTCAGCGCCTTGCTGTGCGTGAGGCAGATGCGCGCTTGACCGAGCGAGTCGAAGTCCGTGTTGGGGATGGACCACTCGTTCGGGCCGACCTGAGTGAGAGGCGTGCCGTTATGTGTGAGGCGGGCCCAGGAATAGCCGTCGGGATCCGCATTCCAGGACCGCGTGCTCGAGTCGGTGTTCGCGTCCGAACCCTTGAGGGTGATTGTTGTCGGGTTGCCGTTCACGTTCCAACTGCGGATGACATTGCCGTTCTGATCTTTCGCGGTGAGTGTGAAGCACACTTCCTCGCCCACGAGTTTATCGATGTCCAGCAGCCTGTGTGACTGATCGAATCCCACGCCGCCGCCCTGCGTGACGAGCAGGGTGCCACCAGACGAGCTGTTCAGCACCGTGTGACGGGAGTTGTCGCTTCGCTGCTGTGCCGTTGCGAGGGTTGCAAAAACGAGCATGGGGAGAAGCGCCAAGGCAAAGAATGTAGTACGCCGGTTCATGCTGCTGACCTCCTTCTGGGGTGATCTGATTACGCGTCTATACATTGTTCAACTTTATTGACGAAATCAAGGCAATTTTCGTTCAACTAGTGGTTGGACCATCAAAAAAATATAGCGTGAAAACCGTTGCAATGAAAGAAAAAAGCCGACGGATCAAACAAAATCGCGAGAATTTCGCCGCGGGACCGTCGATGTTTCACCGAACCATCCAGATCAAGACATCACAAGGTGGAAAATCCTGACACAAATAAGAGGAAATCTTTCCATGGAAAATTTTCGAGGCGCAGGCGTTGTTTCTCCCCGGCCACACGGATATTTTTCTGCATGGGCAGCGATCGTGATCCGGTGCACGCCGGGTCACCACCTTATAAAGCCAGAGGAGAGCATGATGAGATTCTATGTTCCTGCGGTGTTGTTGCTGAGTCTTGTGCTGATGATCTCGGGTGAGGCACAGATAAAGAGCGGAGCACGGGCATCCGCCTCCCTTGACAATGCCGGCTTCGCACAGGCCTCGAATGTGGCGATCACAGTGGCGGTCGACCGGCACAGCGGGCAGTTCGCCGTGCGCACAAAAAAAGGTGTGCCGCTCCTTTTCTTTCAGGGTGACAACGCGACATCGTTCGCGAACGTGCGCCTCGGCTCGACGGTGTTCACGAACAACGATCTGCACCGTCCGCAGCCCCCGCTCGGCACAACGCGTATGCCCGCCGGCATCGCAAGGGAGGAGGGAGACAGCGTCGTGTTTGTCGCTGTGCTGCACGCGGGCGGCGACAGCGTGTCGCTGCGGATGGACTTCGTCCCCATGCTCGAGAGTGATTATGCATTCGTCCGTGTGCGCACGAGTGTGAGGAATCTGGGTGCACGTGTGCTGGACGCGGGATTTCTGCTCATGCTGGATGTGTTCCTCGAGCACAGTGATCTTGTGAGTCTCGCAGTGCAGAGCGATACGGTGCGCCTCGAGCGTGAATGGTTTGGTGATGCCATTCCCGACCAGTGGCACGGACGTGTCGCGGGAAGTCCCATCGTGGTGCGCGGACGTCTGCGTGGCGGCGGCACGGATGCACCGTCGCGATTTGTGGCAGGCCAGTGGCAGGACAACGGCTATCTCGGCGCGGCGGCGTGGGACTATCGCGCGAGCGGTCTGCGTATCTGGGATGCCGCGGTTCTCTCGCAGTGGGACCAGCGCGCTCTCGCGCCCGGCGCAAGTTTCACGATCGAGACGGATTACGGGTACCTCGCCGATTTTGATGCCGCGCTTGTATGCGGCGCGGAACGGGTCGCGGTGAACGCCGCACAAAACGCGTACACGCCGGATCCGTTCACCGTGTCGGCCGTCGTTCGAAGCACGGGATCGCTGCCGTTGCCGTCGTGGTCGCTGAGTATCGGCGTGCCGCCCGGCGCGCGCCTCGCTGCAGGCGAGAATCAGACACATAGCTCCTCTGTTCCGCTTTTCCCAGGCGACAGCGTGCGTGTCGCATGGCGATTTCATGCGGATGCGACGGACACGCTTCGTGTGCTCTCATTCCCCATCGATCTGACAGATCCGGCACAGGAGGCACAGCGCTGCACTGCTGAAACGCGTATCCCGCCCATGCCCCGGTTCGAAGCGGCGCTCTCATGTCCGGATACGCTTTCGCTCAATCTGAACGCCGACAGCAGTGCCTACGATCCGACGACCATTCCGCTGACGGTGACGGTACGCAACACAGGTACCGCGGTCCTTTCGTCTCTGACGGCGACGATCACTGTCCCTCCGGAGCTGAAACGTGTCGGCGGAGCAGCGTCGATGCCGATAGCACCGATCACACTTGCACCCGGAGCGACGGGAAGCGCGGGATGGGTGCTCGAAGCGCTGCCCCGCAGCAAGGCTGCGCTTGTACAAGTGAGTGTCATCGTGAGTGGCGCGGGGCTCGACACACTGCGCTGCACTTCACATATATCGATACCGGCGATTATTCCGAAACAGATCTGCACCGACAGTGCAGCCACCATTCGTGGAAGGGAATTCTGGCTGGCCTTTCCGCCGAACAACGGCAGCGGCACGCTGACACTGCGCGTGTTCGCCTCTGCAGTCGAGGCGGCACGTGTCACCATTACACGTGGTTGGTTGGGACGCAGCAACGACATCACGGTGCCTGCGGGAGGAACAGCGTACTTCGATGTGGAGGAAAGTGCGCAGGAGATCCTGCCGGAGACCCCCGTGAAACGCGGCGTGTTTGTCCGCTCCGACCGCCCGGTGTCGATAACCATCGCGAGTCTCGTCGAGAATCACAGCGACGCGTCGCTCGTATTGCCCCTTCACGCGCTCGGTACCTCCTATCATGCGGCGGGGTACAACTACTCCACGACGGATGAGCAGTTTGTCGTTGTGGCAACAGAAGACGCTACCTCGGTCACCATCACGCCCTTCGGCCTGACGTCCACACGTCGGCCGCCGCGCGTGCCGTTTCAAGTCACGTTGCAACAGGGCGACTGCTACCGGGTCCAAAGTGGGATCACGGGAGCGTTCGGCGGTCTGACAGGCAGTTTCATCGTAGCGGACAAACCGGTGACGGTATTTGGCGGTGCACAATCCGGATGGATCCCTGAAAACTCGCTGCCGAACTACGGCTTCCTCAATCATCATGCCGAGCAACTTCCGCCCGACGATTTTCTGGGGAAGGAATTTCTGGCGATGCCGTTCCTGTCGCGGAGGAGAGGCGACACATACAAGGTGGTAGCCACGGCCGATTCGACAGATGTGACCATCGGTACCGATGCCCCTGTGCGACTCGCGCAGAGGGGAGACTGGATGGAATTCCAGCGCGCGGAAACGGCCGTGATCACGGCATCAAAACCCGTGTCGGTGGCGCAGTTTGCAAATTCGGCCGCGTGGGACGATCCGTCGAATGAATATGGCGATGCATCAATGACAATAATGGTCCCGTCCAATAGATTCAGCGCCTGTCATGTGGTGAATTCGGGTGTGCTCGACAGTGCCACATCCTTCCTCAACCTCACCGTACACGAGGGAGGCGAGTCGGCTGTCGTGATTGATGGAGTTCCCCTGCCCGACACTGCGTTTCACCGCGTCCCACTGACGACTCTCCGCGCAGCGCGACTCGCGGTGAGCAACACGACACATTCGGTCGAAACATCCGACCCGCGCGGCGTCGGCGTTACCGCGTACGGTTTCTCCTATCACGACGCCTATTCGTTTAACGCCGGGTATCGAACGAACCGAGGGCCGCGAGTGACGGGTCTCACGGATCCGGCTGCGCCGACTGACGGCGGTTTTGCGGCCCTGCCGAATCCCAGCAGCGGCGTCGTGCGGTTTTATATTCCGTCCGACGTCGAGGATGGAGAACTGGTGCTGTACGACCTCCATGACAGGCGCGTGGCCGCCATCCCTGTCGGCAGAAGTCTGCGCGGGACCTGGACCGGCGAATTGAATCTCCGAGACGTGCCGGTGGGAATGTATGTCGCCATGCTGCAGACGCGCATCGGCACGCGCACATTGCGTGTATTGCGTACGCGATGAAGCCGCGTCGCATCACAGCGGAGAGACGCGGCTTGGTGATGCACGGGCAATTCCCGTACCTTGTGTCCAATCCGAAACTTCTCCGATGAGACCGCACCTGCATTCAGCCGTCCCCTTCGCCTTTGCCGCGCTCATGTTCGCTGCGGGTGCACTGCGTGCGCAGACGGCCTCGGCGCCCGCGGAACCGTACGAGAGCGATGTCATGATCGCGCGGCCCGTCCGCTACTTCATCGCTCCGGTGCTCGGCGGGTACATGTACCGGCATATCGGATCGTATACTCCGAATTGCGACTGCTCGTTCCGCGACGCGGAGGGCGTGCGTTTTATTCCCGGCCTCGCGGCGGTGATTCAGTATCCGAAACTCGGTTTTGCCCTGTCGGTGACGGTGATGTACCACGACTATTCGGCCACGTTTTCCTTCGAAGAAACGCGCGTATCGACCTTTATCGGAAACGTGCCTGATTCGCTCGTGCAGTATAAAAAGACGTCGGTCGTTTCACACCGGTCGATTCGGCTCGTGCCCGCGATACAATGGTATTTCCCGTACACCGCGGTGTTCCTGCACGCGGGTCTCGACATCTGCATCCCCCTGCACGCGCGCTACGACAACACCGAGCAGATCCTCACACCCGGCACCGTCTATAAAAACGGAAGCGACCGAGTCGTGCTCCTGAGTGAGACGAACATACCGGGCGGACGCGCCGTGCAGTTCGGTCTGTCGCTCGGTGTTGGCGGCGACGTGCGACTCTCGAACCGTTTCGTTCTGACGCCGCGTTTCACCGCGGGCCTGCCCATCTCGGCGCTTTCCTCGTCCGATCCGTCGTGGAAAGTTCTGACACTGCAGGGCGACATGATGTTGAAGGTGCGGTTATGACGACACGTTTCCGCTCGCGCTCCGCAGCTCGCGGGCTGTTGCCCCTGCTCCCGATCGTGCTGTATTGCACGGTTGCCGGCTGCGGCGCCGGACCCTCGGCCACCTGGCAGAAAACAAAGGAGTACACGGTCCGGAATGCGGGCACACCGGCCAATAGCGAAGCGGACGATTTGGCTCCGCTGCCGTCCGGTGATGGCGGCGTGTATTTTACATCGAACAGGAGCAGCGGAGACGGCGACGGACATGACCGGCTGTACCGCCTGGCACCAGGCGGCGCGGAACTCGCGCGCGCCACGGCCGCAGCAGCCGGCGCTGAAGGCGAAGGTGTACTGGCCATCTCTCCCGGCGGCGAAGCAGTGTTCGTGCGGTGTTACGCGCCGGGCGGAGTGGGTGATTGTGACCTCGTCTTCGGGCGCGAGGAAAAGGGCATGATCACCGGCGTTCACAATCCCGGCGCCCCTCTCAACAGCCAGGAATGGGACAGCCACCCGTCGCTCACGGCCGACGGGACGAAACTCTATTTCGCTTCGGAACGGCACGGCGGACACGGCGGCAGCGACATCTGGATGGCGAAGAAGGGAAGCGACGGCGCGTGGTCCGCGCCCGTGAATCTGGGCGAACCGGTGAACACTCCCGGCGACGAGAAGGCGCCGCGCATTTCGGCGGTCGGCGACACGTTGTTTTTCTCGTCCGACTACCTGCCCGGATACGGCGGTTTCGACATCTTCCTCACGCGATCCGCGCGCGGAGTGTGGAGCACGCCGCTCAATCTCGGCCGACCTTTCAACAGCGACGAGGACGACGCGTTCCTCGCGCGCGGGGCCGGTGACACGCTCTACTTCTGTTCCTCGCGCGACGGCGGCCGCGGCGGTTTCGATCTCTACGTGGCGAGTACGCGCGAGAGCGCCACGGCGGCACCGCCGCCGGTCGCGACGGTACGCGCGCCCTTCTCGGTCCGATACACCGCGCGCAACGCCTTTACGCTCGATCCCATACCCGCTTTTGTGGTCTTTGGTGCGGACGGCGATGAGGAAGTGGGTATACGGGCCGACGCAGAAGGCCGCGCGGAAGCGCGTGTGCGCGACGGCGTCGAGTATCGCGTGACCGCGTCACATCCGGGATATGCCAGCGCCGTGGATTCGTTCTTTTATCCTCTCGAATCCGAGGGCCGTCACGATCGCCGTATACTGCTGACACCGGTGATGGAACAGGAGCGCAAGATTTACGCCTTTGTAGTGGAATTCGATTTTAACCTGTTCAACATCCGGCCCGAGGAGAAGCGCAATCTCGACAGTGTCGTGGCGCTGCTGACACGTTACCCGAACTCCACTGTGGTGGTGTCGGGTCATACGGATTCTCTGGGCACCGAAATGTACAACATCCGGCTCGGCTACAACCGCGCGAGCGAAGTGAGCAAGTACGTCGAACGCTATCTCGTCGGCAGGATGGGGAAGCTCCGGCGCGAGTTGGAGGTGCGGACCTACGGCGAGATGAATCCCGTCGCGTCGAATACCACCGACGAGGGACGGCAGCGCAACCGCCGCGTCGAAATAGCCATTTACCGCAACGAATGACGGATGAGTGAGTCCGGTATTCTCGCCTTTCCTCCCGCTCCCGACGCGGGCGCGTCGCACGCGTGCGACATTCTGCGCGAGGCGGGATTGCCGGTGGACGCCGAGCAGGAGCGCGCGCTGGCACGCTACGCGCAGTTGCTGCGCGAATGGAACGCGCGTCTCAACCTGATCTCGCGCAAGGACGAGGCCGAACTGTGGCGCAACCATCTGCTGCATTCACTCGCGCCCCTTGCCGTGCTGCAGTTGCCCGCGGGCGGGTACTGGATCGATATCGGCACCGGCGGCGGGTTGCCGGGCATACCCCTCTCGATTCTGCGTCCCGACACGCGATTCCTGCTCTGTGATTCGATCGCGAAAAAAATACGCGCGGTCGAGGCCATGGCGGGTGAGCTGCAGCTCGCGAACGTGCATTGCCTCAATGCGCGGGTCGAGGATGCGGCCGTGCGCGATATACTCGGCCGCGATGCCGATGTCGTGGTGGCGCGCGCCGTCACCGCGTTACCCGCGCTCGCCGCCTGGGCTTCGCCGCTGCTGCGGCGTGACGGACCCCGCATGCTGCTCGCCTGGAAGGGTGGCGACATTGCGGACGAGTTGACCGAGACCCGGGCACGGAAGGATGTGCGGTCCATCGAGACGCATGCGCTCGCGCTGCCCGGTGAACCGTACTTTGTGGAACAGGATAAAAAGGTGTTGCGTGTCTTTTTTTTCGGGTCGTGATACGGCGCGTATCGCTGCAGCCGTCCTTCTCCTGATGTGGTGCACCGGATGCGGCATTGTCCGCACCGTTGCGGGCGCCGACATCGACGCGGAACAATTCGCCGCATCGCGCGAGGCGGCGGTGACCCGCATCCGCGCCGACGCCGCGACGGCTCTCGCACGCCGGCTCGAGAACAGGGAGCCCGTCACGCAGGCCGACGTTGTGGTGACCTTCGGCACCGAGGCCGTCAACAAGGCGCTCGCGCAGGTTGTCGGGGTGCCGGGACGCCTGGACGAACAGACGCCCTACGTCGTGCGCGGAGCAACGGCAGCGCTGCGCAACGGCTGCGCCATCGTCTCGCTTGCGCTCGACGCGCGGAATGAGGACTACGCGGTGGACGTGCGTCTGCTCATGGACTGTGTGCTCACACTCTCATTCGAGAAAGACGGGCTGGTCGCGCGTCTCGAACCGTTTAATATCGCTCCCGATGTGTCGGCGGGCGGACTCCTCTCAGCCGCGTCCGACATCATCCGCGATCTCATCAAGGTGCGTCTGGCGCGATTGGGCGAAGATCTCCCGCCCATTGTGCTGCCCGTCGAATCCGCGTCCACGTTCCCTGTCGAAGGCAGCCGCGTGCAGGTGCGAAGCGGTATCAATCTCGACATCGACAGCCCGCGCAGAGTGCTGCGCACAACCCTCCGCATCAAGGAGGCGCTGTTCTTCGAAGGCCGCATGCTTGTGGCGTTGAACCTCGCCAACGCGGAGGCGAAATGAGCAGCCGTGCGTCGCAATCATCCGCATCGCGTCGCGCGCGCACCGCTGCGCCGTTGTTGGTCCTGCTCTGCGGCATGACGTGCTATCTCGCCGCGTGTTCGTCGGTGCATCTGCCCACCGTCGAACAGTCCCGCGCGGAGACCGTCCGCCATGCCGCGCGTCTCGATTCGGCGGAGGCGCGTGTGCGTGCCGCCGGAGCGGTTGTGCCGGGCGGTGCCGATCTGGTGACACGAGTGCGTATGGATGCGCTCAACCGCATCACCCGCGCCTTCGTGTATGTGCGCAGCGACGATGTGCGTCTCCGGTTTCTTCCTACGCGTCCGCTCGTGAAGGCCGAGAAATCGATTCTGGGCATCTCGTACACAAACACGCTCGATATCGACAGTGGCGCGGTGGTGTTGAATCTTGCGCAATTCCGTTTCGACCGCTTCGAGAACAATCGCCTCGAGGCGGATCTTGTCATCGAGGGGCACGGCCGCATCGCCGCGTCGGGCAGGTACACCGGCATCCCCGCCAGTGCGAAACCCGACATCGACCTCTCTTTAAACGAACGCATCGCGTTCGACGTGCGCGCCACCGACACCGGTACGGCCGTGTTGAAACCCGTGTCCCGCACGCTCATGCTCAAGGCGCGTTTCACAGTCACGCTGCTTGAATGGGGAATCCCGTGGAATCAGGATATCCCGATCCAGTTATCCGAAATTATGCAGCCGCTGGTGATCCCGCTCGCGCTCCGTACCGAGGTGGCCTTTCCCGTGCCGTCGCAGAAAGTCAATGCGGGGTCCTTCGAGTTTGTCCCGCATCTTTTAGAGTTCTCTCACGCGAGTGTGTCTGCCCGCAGCAACGTGCTCGAATTCCGCACTGCGATCGGTTTTCGGAAAGTTGATGCGCGGTAGATGGTAGATGGTAGATGGTAGGTGGTAGTTGGTAGTTGGTAGATCGATCTATGAAGGGAGTGTGAGGAGACAGGAGGAAGGAGACAGGAGACGGGTCTTGAAGCGAACGCATCCCAGTTCCCAGTTCCCAGGTCCCAGTTCCTCGTTCCCAAGTCCTCGTTCCCAGTTCCCAGTTCCTCGTTCCCAGTTCCTCGTTCACTGTCGCGAGCGTCCGCCCGAGCAAGTCAGGCCGACGCCGGCAAGTGACTTACTTGGCGAGCAGCATCGGCAGGAGACGTGTGACACCCGCGGCACGGAGGACGGCGAATAAGGTGCCGCTTGCGAGGCCGTCACCGTGGAACACGGCGCGGTGTCTCCCGCGTGTGTGGACGCCCGTGGCGAGCATGGCCACCTCGTGTCCGAGGCCGTCGAACACGCGCAGATCTGCGTACATCTCGTCGGGGAGTTCGTACTCGATGACCGTCTCGGGATTAAACGGATTCGGAGTGTTGCCGAAGAGTTTGACGAGGTTCGACATCGACATCAGACGCTGGCCGCCCTGATCGCAGATGCCCAGCGCGGTGAAGACGCCGTTGCTGGTCTGCACCGCGGCGGTGCCCGCGGTCCACGCGAAGGAGCGCAGGGTGAGCGCGGTTGAATCGTTTGTGCCGAGCAGGACCAGACATTCGATCTCGGCCAGCGCGCCATTCGCCGGAGTGCCCGTCTGCTGCACATCAACGGTGACGACGAGACTGTCGCCCTCTGCCTGCGAGGTCATCGTGGCGGTGCCTGCGTTTGCGTTCACCGAAATGGGCCACAACATCGATCTGTTCCACACGATCTGCGCGCGTGGCGAGTGTGTGGATGTCAGGGCGAGATTGCTGCTCGTTGCGAGCGTGACGGGGATGCGGACCCGTGTGCCGATTTCCGCACTGAGTGTCGGCAGCGTGATGAGCGACAGCGCTCCGACACCGGTTGCGCGCACGGCAAGCCGCACGGAATCTGTGCAGGGCAGGTCGGTAACCACGTGCAATGTGGCCGTGATTAACTCGTCCGCAGTCGGAGCGTATTCATATTCGACCAGGAGCGAATCGCGGCCCGCAATTGTCGCGGGCAGTGTGGCCGGCTGCACACGGCGGAGTGTGGGACCGGGCAGCGGCAGCAGGTCGAGCGTTGTGACACGCATCGGCACGCTCGCCGGATTCACAACATAGGTACGCCGTGTCTGTCGCACGCCCACGCCCAGCGATCCGAAGTCGACGGGTGCGGGACGCGCCAGCGGTGTCGACGGTTCGTACACGAGCGCAAGCGCGAGTGCGGCAGTCTCGCCGCAGGGTGAAGCGGAGAAACGTGCCACACCTGCCGCGGGACCGAACTGCGTGGGGAGAAATCGCACGAACACCTCTAGGGTGTCGTTGTTCCGAAGCGAGAGCGGCGGCGGATTTTCGATGCGTGCAAACGCGGGCAGCGAACCCGCGACAAGGTCGATACTCAAAGGCACCGTCCCCGTGTTTCGGAACACGACTTTGCGTATCACGGGGAGATCACAGACGTGCACCACACCCGCGTCGATCGAGGGCGGATCGATCACGAAGCCCGCGGAATCCTTGCGGCCCACAAGCGAGATGTCGAGCTGTGGCAATTGCGACGAGTTGTTCGTCACACGCAGTGTCGCCGTGCGAAGGCCCGTGCCCTTCGGCTCGAAGCGGATGCGCACGGTCATGGAATCGCCCGGAGCGATGGTGCCGGTTGTACTGGTCAGTATGCTGAAGTCGCCCGCGTGCGTCCCGCGGATATCCATGTTCGACACCAGAAGCGCAACGCCGCCGGTGTTACGCAGCACCACGATGCTGTCGGTGAACAGGCGGTCGGGGCACAGCAGTGTTTCGAATTCTCCTCCGCGGAATGCGATGGCGGGTTTGCGCGCGGCACTGCCGCGTACGCCGACCTGCACCGTGTCGGCGCACGGCGCGGAACTGTAAGCCGTCAGCCGCGCGAACGCGGTACCCTCCGTCACAGGAGCGAACGACAGCGATACGGGGATGCTGTCGAGCGGGGGAATGACAAGCGGGAATGCCGTGGGACTTGTGATGAAAAACTCGGTATTGTCAATCGTGATCGTGTCGATGGTCATGGGCGCGCGTGTCGGATTGCGCAGCGACGCTGCCTGCTGGCTCGTATCGCCTACGGTTGTGAATCCGAACGCCACAGGATCCGGCGTAAGAACGGGCCGTGTCGCAACGAGAGATCCTGTCAGCACGATGGTGTCGCGCACATCACAAGTGGGCGCGCCCAGAATCAGGCGGCCGACGAAGGGTCCGAGTTGCCCGGGCCGCAGCGAGAGAGTGAGCGTGTCGATTTCACCCGCGAGCAGAGGATGAGGCAGTGTGGGCTCGAGCTGCATCGAACCGGTGAAAGCGGCATCGAGCGAGTCAATGCGCAGATTGACCGTGCCCGCGTTTGTGAGTTCGATGGAAAAGACCGCGGGGAGCGTACATGCGTACAACTCGCCCGTGTCGATCGTGTCGGGCAGGGCGAAAAATCCGGCGCTGTCCTTGTGACCGAGCAGCGGGACGTCGAACGTGGCCATCGTCGGCGCATCGGTGGTGAAAGTGATCGTGCCCTGGTGATCGCCCGGCGACGCGGGGTAAAAACGCACACGCAGTCGCAGCGTGTCCTCCGGCTGCAACACGCGGGCGGGAGGCAGCGAGTATCCGGGGGCGAAGGAAAACGCGGGGCTGCCGCTGAATGTCGCGGTCTGCATCGTGAGCGGCTGATTGCCGGTGTTCTTGAAAAAGATCTCCGACTCCGAATATTCGCCGGGGCACAGCACAGTCGTGAACGCGGGCGGATCCACCCGCAGTGTGGTGTTCGGGGCGATGATGGCCCAGAGACTGTCGCTCATGTCGTCGAGGGGCAGCGAATATCCCCAGGCACGGATCGTGCGGTCGAGTCCGCCCGAGAGGGTGAGGCCCGAGCGCGCGTCGGTGCGCGCGGCGTTGACGTCGAGGGTGTGGCCGGTGAAGGTCTGCGTCGCAAGCGCGCGGCGCGTGTCCCATATGCGCACGGAACGGTCGCGCGAGGAACTCAGGCAGTACAGGCCCGAAGGCGAGAGTTGCACGGAAGTCACCGCGCCCGTGTGGCCGCTGAGCGTCGCCGTGTTTTGCCACGTCGCGGTCTTCCACAGGATGATGCTGCGGTCGTCGCTTCCGCTGGCGAGCATCTGTCCGCCCGCGGTGATGGACAATGCGCGGACAGCGCCGCCGTGACCGGACAGCGTCTGCATCGTGGAACCGTCGGTAAAACGCAGTATCGCGATCTGGCTGCCGGTTGCGGACGCGACCCAGGCGTTTTTCGGCGAAATGCAGAGCGCCCCATCGGTGCCTGTCGCGCCGTTGCGCCTCCATGCTTCGCTCCAATCCGACGTGCGCCACAGCACCACCGCGCCGCCGTCGGTGCTGGCGAGTGTCGCGCCGTCGCGCGCGAAAGCGAGCGAGTGCACCGTGCCGCCGTGGGCAAGGTCGCGCAGCAGCGCGCCGGATGCGGTGGACCATATCTTCACGCGCCCGTCACTGCCGCCGCTCGCGAGCAGCGAGCCGTCGGGCGAAAACGCGACCGCGGTGGCGCGGCCTGTGTGTCCCGCGAGCATATCGATAAGCACGCTGTTGTCGGGCGCAAACACCTTCACGTGTCCGTCACCCTGCGCGGTGGCGCACAACGCCCCGCCCGCGGCGATATCGAGATCCACCACCTCCTCCGGCTGCCAGGGCAGCCAGATGGCATCCTTGTTTGTCGCGCGTTTTTCGGGCGTGCGCACGAGGCCGAGACAGTTGGGACTCGGCGTGTTCGGCACCACCCAGTTCGAGGCGAGGGAGTACGCGTTCGGCGAGATCTGATACCACGTCGCGCCGGCGTCAGTGCTGTATTCGAGGATCACCTGCTGATTCGGCGCAATGCCCGCCCACCGGATCATGTACGAGGACGCCACGTACAGCACCTCTCCGCCGTTGGGCTGCACGAGGCGCAGCGCGTCGGGTTTGTAGGAACCCGCGGAGAGCACGGGCGGATTCACACAAGGCGCGTTGCACTGCACGTTGAGCTGTGCCACGAGTTTCGACGTGTCGGACGCGGTGTATTGTATGCGGAGCACGCGCGACTCGTTCGCCGCGAGTGTGAACGGCGGCGCGCTGCCGCCGAACGACGTGATCTGGTACGCGGGATGCGACGTCGACAAGCCCGTCACGTTCACCGCGCCGTTGCGCGCAGTAATCGTCACGTTGAGCGGACGCGAGGAGCCCGCGCCCACAACGCCGTAGTCGAGCAGGAGGTTCGACGACTCCAGCGACACGATGGCGCCCGCGGGCACGAGGTACTGCAGCGACTTCGTCGCGGTGGACGAAAGTTTCCGCAGGGTCACGTCCACATTGCGGCGCGTTTCGCAGCCGCTGGTCACATACGTCAGTTCACACGGCGCATACGTGTAGAGGCGGTCGCCGATGCGTTTGAATGCATCGATGGCCGCCTGCTCGGTGGTAATGTCCTCGAACCACAATCCTCCCGTGCCGGTGGCGATGCGCCGCAGCGAGAAGTTCTGTATGAAGGGTGATAATGTCACCGTGTAGATGCGCAGATTTGCGGCAACCGCGGCGGTGATGATGCGCTGCTCGTCGGCGGCAAGCAGGTTCTGCGCGCCGTCGGTGATGAAGATGATGTAGCGGTCGCCTGTGCGGTTCTTCGTGAAGTCCAGCGCGCCCGTTGTTGGATCGAGGCAGGCCCCCAGAAAGTCGGTGCCGCTGCGCGACACAGTGGTGAGGGACGCGATGCTGCTCAGGATCTGTGTCGTGTCGCCGGAGAAGGGCAGCGTGATAAACGAATCGTCGGTGAATGTTGTGATGCCCACTTGCGCCGGCGGGAAGTTCAGCGAGCGCACAAGCACCGACGCCGCCGTCTTCGCGTTGTTGAGCCGCCCCGCGATCGACATCGAGTAGCTGATGTCGACCGTGAGCGTGAGCGACAACGGTGGAGTTGTGGGCGGGGGGCAACTGACGCTGAGCACGGGACGCGTGATACCATCCTCCACCACAGTAAAATCCGATGGCACGAACGAGCGTATCTGCGCCGCGTTGCGGTCGCGCGCCTCGAAGAACACCTTGATGGTCGGATACGCCGATGCGTCGGCGCCCGAGAGGTTCAGCGTGATCTGCGCCTGCGTCTGCACGGAGAGGAGCACCGCGAGCGCGGGGAGGATGAGGCGGATCATAAGGCGGGTCTGTCTCATTGTGTCAGTCCTGTTTCAACGACGATCTGTACGGTGCGGCAGTAATTTCTTCCCTCGGAAAGTGCGTTGTCGAAGAGCAGGCGGTCGCTGCCCACGGCTTCGAGTTTTACTGGTATGCCGTCGAGCGTGCGCCCGAGGACGCGTGTCACGGCCTCGCAGCGGAGCCGCGCGAGGTTGCGGTTGTACTCGGTGTTGCCCGTGCGGTCGGCGTAGCCGAAGATGGTGACGCGCGAGCGCGGCGTGATGGCGCGGCGCACGATGTCGAGGATGCGCGCGTTCTCGGGTCCGATGTCGGCCTTCTCGAATTCGAAGAGGATGAGACTGAAGCGGTCGATGCGCCGGCCGCCCTGTTCCTCGATGATTTCGGTTGTCCGCACTTCCGATTCGACAGGAAGTGTGTAGACCGCGCTGCTGTCCTGTCCGGCGCCGTCGCGCACACGCAGCGTGGCCGTCACGGCGCTGCCCGGAACGGGCATCGTGGCCGAATCGATCGCCCACACGACTTCCCGCGGCGGCATGGACGTGCCCGACCAGTCCTTCAGCGCCCGCGTCCCCTGCGCGAGCGCGAGCGACCAGCGTGCCACGCCGCTTTCGGCGGTCACCGCGGGACGCAGCGCCACGAGCGGCGTCGAGAGCTGCTGCTCGGCCGCCTGCCAGCGGACAGGGAAAAGGATATCAGGATCCGTTGATCCGATTTCCACGCGCCGCGCCTCCTCCTGACCCTCGAGTGTCGTCGGATCGGGCGCTTCCTTCGGGAGATTGCGCGAGGCGATGGTGATGCGTTTTGATTCGATGCCCCACGTGTGCACGAGATAGTCGCGCACCGTCTCGGCGCGCGCGCGTGAGAGCGCGAGATTTTTCTTCTCGTTGTCGTTGCTGTTGTTGCATCCTGTCAGCGTGATGCGCGCCTTGGGTTTCGCGCGCATACGCGAGCCGACGATGTTGAGCAGGTCGTAGTAGATCGCGAGCGTGTTGTTGGGGAGCGCCGTCTCGTTGAAGGCGTCCGTGCCCGCCGCGTCGAGCAGATGCATACCGCGCTGCGGAAACACACTCTGGTCCTGCTCGAAGAACACGTATGGGAGCAGCGGGAAAAGTTCGCTGCGCGTCAGGCGCTGCGTCACGATGCGCACGTCGGGCAGCGGCGTGCCGTCGAGTGCACGGGCCTGCGCCGTGAGCGCCGCGGCGATCGCGGGCGGCGGCGGAGGAGGAGGTGGTGGCGGCGGAGGAGGCGGTGGCGGCGCGGGCTGCGGATGATGCAGGATCGCGACGCCGGCCCACAGGCTGCTCGCATTCCAGGAGACGTCGCCGCTCAACGAATTCACCGACGCGTTGAACGACACCTCCGGCTGCAGCGACCACGACGGACTCGTAAATAGCGCGGCGCGCATACCGACGGTGAACGCCGCGTAGATTCCCGAGGCGCCCGGCACCGCGCCCGTGTAGGCGTTGCGCACCGTGCTGCCGTCGTTGAAGAGCGCGCCTTCGGGCTCGACCAGTGTCTCTTTCTGCGCGTACTCGTTCGTTGTGAGCAGGCCGAGCTGCGTGCCCGCGAACACCGACACGGGCAGCGACGAGACAAGTTGATACGCGAGAGTCGGACGCAGCAGCAGCGCGTGTGTCGTCGAGACGATCTCGTGTTCGACGAAGGCCTCGCGCGGACCCGTCGGTGTAAGCACTGGACCAATCGCCTGTCTGCGCGTCAGTGTGCCGGAGAGATCGGCGTACACGAGCGCGATCTGCACGCCGAGCGTGGTGTTGATGCGCGCGTCGTACATCGCGCCCGCGTAGAAGCCCGTGCCGCTTCCACCGTCGTAGCCGCCGCAGCAGCTCGGCACGTCGGGGAGGCCCGTGAATGTTGCGCCATGTGTGTTGAAGGAGATGCCCGCAAGCACGCCGTAGCCGGGACGCGGCAGAGCATCGTGCGCGAGAGGTTGTGCGCTCGCGTGTGCGGCGACGAGGATGACGAGTGCGGGAAGGAGGGTGCGCGGAAAACGTCGTGTCATGCGGTGTGGTCGAAGTGCGGACGAATCGCGTGAGTGGAAGGATGCGCGAGGCATGCTGCGAATTTGTGTACGAAACTTGTTGCGCGCGATTTTTTTTTGTTAGTTTGCATCAAGCATGGAAACATGTGATCGTCTTACACGCGTCAGCATCGTAGAACATTTCGCGGCAACGCGGCCTCTGCAACAGGAGCTTTGGAAAGTTATAGCGGATCGTGGTGAACCACAATACTCCCGCATGCTGATTGACGACCAGATTTACTTCGAGCCCCGCGACACATTCGCGCAGAACACGATCACATCGCGAGCAAATTTGAAACGTTTGATCTCCTCACACTATCAGGCATAAAATCCGGGGGGACGGATTCACCGTACCTCCGGTATCACTCATCCACCCACTATCATGGAGGCAACCATGGCAGAAACAACAAAGAAGGCCGCCCCGGCGAAGAAGGCCGCTCCGGCAAAGAAAGCCGCTCCGGCAAAGAAGGCCGCCCCGGCAAAGAAGGCCGCCCCGGCAAAGAAGGCCGCCCCGGCAAAGAAAGCCGCCCCGGCAAAGAAGGCCGCCCCGGCAAAGAAGGCCGCTCCGGCAAAGAAGGCCGCCCCGGCAAAGAAGGCCGCTCCGGCAAAGAAGGCCGCCCCGGCGAAGAAGGCCGCTCCGGCAAAGAAGGCCGCCCCGAAGAAGGCAGCTCCCGCCGCAGCGAAGAAACCGGCCGCGACCAAGAAGGCCGCCCCGGCGAAGAAAGCCGCTCCTGCAAAGAAGCCGGCCGCAAAGAAGAAATAACACACACGGCCTCACGGCCGTCATCGATGTACGACACGGGCCGCGTCATGAGACGCGGCTCTTTTTTTTTCTGACGATGGTGCGTTGCGTGAATGTGGAAAGTGGAAGGTGGAAGGTGGAAGGTGGAAAGTGGAAGGTGGAAGGTGGAAGGTGGAAAGTGAATAGTGGAAGGTGGAAATGTGAAGGGTGAGATTTGTGTGTGATTGTGTGGGTTGAAATGTTCGATGAAGCGTTGTAGGTTTGAGCGGACATGTGCAGCGTCGACCGCAGGTGACGTTCACATGAAGGGAACTATCACACACACCATCGGGAGTACTCTCGGGATGAGACCATCATTTCTGTTGAACAACCCCCGCGCATACTTTTTTCTCGCGGGTTCGATGCTGTTGGCCGGCTGCGCGTCAACATTGCCGCAGTCACAGTTCATCACGTGCGGCCGTCCACGCGCGGATGTGATGAACGAAGCGCGCAACGCGGTGATCGCATCGGGATTTTCTGTGAAGCAATTTTTACCGGACTCCGGGTATCTCCGCACCTTTGCGCGAAAGATCCAGACGGTTGATGAAATCTCGAACCGTCGGCCCACGCTGATCTTTGTGGAGGCCCAGCACATGGACGGTGGACTCTCGGTAAATGCCTACAAGGTCGTCGCGCAAATGGGATCCGTTGCGTCGCGCGACAACGTCTATGAAGAGGATGCAACCGGCTTCGATGAACGCCTGCTCGAAATCGGCAACCGCCTGTTTATTTTCCATGTCGGACCCGTGGTCGATCACTTGGAAAAATTCTGCGGTGGAAACAGCCGCTGACGGACCTTCCACTTTCTCCTTTCCACAAAAAAAGCCCCCGCACAATGTGCAGGGGCTTGCTCTGTGGCGCAATTGATGCAGATCAGATCAGACGAGAACTTTCCAACTGTTGAGCGCTTTCATGTAGTTGGCGCGTTCGAAGGCCGCGGGCTCGGCAACTGCGCGCTGGCTCATGCTGCCCTTCATCTGCGCGATGGACTCGTACTCGTGGTCGATCATCCACTGTTTGAGATCGGCGAGTACCTGCGAGAGCCGGGGAATGCCGTTCTGAAGCAGCGCCGAACACATCATGGTGACGTCGGCGCCGGCCATCAGCATCTTGAGCGCGTCGATGTGTGTGTGCACGCCGGTGGTGGCCGCCATGCTCGCCTTGATGTGCCCGTAGAGTATCGCGATCCAGCGCAGCGGAAGACGGCCTTCGGATGACACGCTGAGATTCAGACTCGGCACCACCTCGAGCGCGTCGAGATCGAAGTCCGGCTGATAGAATCGGTTGAAGAGCACGAGCGCGTCGGCACCGGCCTCGTCGAGCTGTTTGGCCATGTGCGACATCGAACTGAAGTAGGGGCTCAACTTCATTGCCACGGGGATCTTGATGCTCGACTTGATCAGCTTCAGATCCTCGAGATAGATCTTCTCGATTTCCGCGCCGTTGAAACGCGGATCTGTCGGGATGTAGTACACGTTCACTTCAAGACCGTCGGCGCCCGCCTGCTCGATCTTTTTTGCGTAGTCGATCCAACCGCCCGGCGAGACGCCGTTCAAGCTGCCGATGATCGGTATGTCGGTCGCGGCCTTTGCCACGTGAATGTGCTCGAGATATTCGTCGGGACCGAGGTTGAAGTCGCTCTGCGGCGGGAAATAACTCGTGGCTTCCTGATAACTTTCTGCGCCGTGCGTGAGGAAATGATCGAGAGCAATCTGCTCGTGCGTGATCTGCTCCTCGAACAGCGAATACATGACGATGGCTGATGCGCCTGCATCCTCGAGCGCCTTGATGTGGCCTATGTCCTTCGACAGAGGCGATGCGGAGGGCACAAGCGGATTCTTCAGCGTCATGCCCATGTAGGTTGTGGTGAGATCCATGGCGGGTTCCTGGTATGGGTCGGAAGTACTGTTCGTCTGGGTGGGGAAGAGGGAAAAGGGAAACGGGAAGGAGCGCGGCGCTCCTTCCCCGTTCCGTTTCTAGCCGTTCGTGAGTGTGTTGAGGATCTCGGTCGCGGGACGGTCGGCCTCGGCGAACATCTTCTCGAGATTCGAGTAGTAGCGCCATTTGCGGTCGACATGTTCCTGCGCGAGACGGTTCAGACGCTCGGCTTCCTCGGGCTTGCTCTTGTGCAGCATGCTGAAGCGCGTCTCCATCGAGGTGAAATCCTTCACCTTGATGTTCGGCGCCTTCGAGTCGAGCTTGAACGGGCTCTTGCCCTGTGCGGCGAGCTGCGGATTGTAGCGGTACAGCGGGAACATGCCGCAGTCCACGATCGCCTTCTGATTCTGCATGCCGCGCGCCATGTCGATGCCGTGCGCGATGCAATGGCTGTATGCGATGATGAGCGACGGACCGTCGTACGCCTCGGCCTCGATGAAGGCGCGCAGCGTCTGCTGGTCGCTGTACCCCATCGCCACAGTGGCGACGTACACGGTGCCGTACGCCATCGCGATGAGACCGAGATCCTTCTTCGCGATGGGCTTGCCGCCCGCGGCGAATTTTGCCACCGCGCCGATCTGCGTCGCCTTCGACATCTGCCCGCCGGTGTTGGAGTACACTTCGGTGTCGAGCACGAGCACGTTGACATTGCGGCCGGACGCGAGCACGTGGTCGAGACCGCCGTAGCCGATGTCGTATGCCCAGCCGTCGCCGCCCATAATCCACACGCTCTTCTTCACGAGATAGTCCGCTAGCGAGAGCAGGCGCGCCGCCATGGGTGTGCCGAGCGTTTCGAGTTTCACCTTCAGGTCGGCGACACGCGCGCGCTGTTCGAAGATGCCTTGCTCGTTGCTCTGGTCCGCTTCGAGGAGCGCGCGCACGGTGTCGCCACCGAGGGCGTCGGTCATGGCCACGAGCATTTCACGCGCGGATTCGTTCTGCTTGTCGATGGTGAGGCGGAAGCCGTAGCCGAATTCCGCGTTGTCTTCAAACAGCGAGTTCGACCAGGCCGGACCGCGTCCGTTCGCATCCTTCGCCCACGGCGTGGTCGGAAGGTTGCCGCCGTAAATCGAGGAACAACCCGTCGCGTTCGCGATGACCGTGCGGTCGCCGAAGAGCTGGCTCACGAGTTTCACGTACGGCGTCTCGCCGCAGCCCGAGCAGGCGCCCGAGAATTCAAAGAGCGGCTGCAGGAATTGCGAGCCCTTCACGGTGTCGATCTTGGCGGTGCGGCGGTCCACTTCGGGAATGCCGAGGAAGAAGTCCCAGTTCTCGCGCTCCTGCTCGCGGATCGCGGGCTGCGGTACCATGTTGATGGCCTTCAGGCGCACTTCCGACTTGTTCTTCGCCGGGCACACGTCCACACACAGCGCGCAGCCCGTGCAATCCTCGGGCGCGACCTGTATCGTGTACTTCCAGCCCGGATACTCGCGACCCTTGTAGTCGCTCGCCTTGAACGACGCGGGCGCGCCGGCGAGTTCCTTCTCCTCGTACACCTTGATACGGATCGTGGCGTGCGGACACACCATCGCGCACTTGCCGCACTGGATGCAGGTCGCCATGTCCCATTCCGGAATTTCGAGTGCGATATTCCGTTTTTCCCACATCGCGGTCGCGGTCGGGTATGTGCCGTCGATGGGCATCTTGCTTACGGGCACGTCGTCGCCGTAGCCGGCGATGATTGTCGCGGTCACCTCCTGCACGAACGCCGGGGCCTTCGGCGAGACGGTGGGCGCGAGTTCCAGCGTGCTTGTCACGGCAGCGGGCACGTTCACTTCATGCAGCCCGGCGAGCGTTCCGTCCACCGCCTGGTAGTTCATCTGCACGATCTTGTCGCCCTTCATGCCGTAGGTCTTCTTGATCGAAATCTTGATCTTCTCGATCGCTTCCTCCTTCGGAAGAATGCCGGAGATCGCGAAGAAACACGTCTGCATGATGCGGTTTACGCGCGCGCCCATACCCGTCGCTTCCGCAACCTTGTAGCCGTCGATCACGAAGAATTTCAGCTTCTTGTCGAGGATCTGCTTCTGCACCTTGCGCGGCAGCGTGTTCCACACTTCGTCGGGTCCGTAGGACGTGTTCAGCAGGAAGGTGCCGCCCTCGGTGATGTTGCGGAGCATGTCGTACTTCTCGAGGAACACCGCCTGATGGCAGGCCACGAACTGCGCGGTCGAAATCAGATACGCCGACTGTATCGGGCGCGGGCCGAAACGCAGATGCGAGGTGGTGATGGAGCCGGACTTCTTCGAATCGTACACGAAGTATCCCTGCGCGTAATTGTCGGTCTCTTCACCGATGATCTTGATCGAGTCCTTGTTCGCGGACACGGTGCCGTCGGCGCCGAGGCCGTAGAACATGCCGCGGAACACTTCGTCGGGTTCGATCGAGAAGTTGCGGTCCCACTCGAGACTCGTGTGCGACACGTCGTCGACGATGCCGATTGTGAAGTGATTCTTCGGGTTGCTCTTCGTCATTTCGTCGAATACCGACTTGATCATCGACGGTGTGAATTCCTTCGACGAAAGGCCGTAGCGGCCGCCGATCACGTGCGGGAACGTGCCCGTCGGAAGCGTGCCTTCTGCCATCGTCTCGGCGAGTGCCGTGAGCACATCCTGATACAGCGGTTCACCCGCCGAACCCGGCTCCTTCGTGCGGTCGAGCACGGCGATCTTGCGCACGCTGGCGGGAATCGCGTCAATAAAATGTTTGACGGAGAAGGGACGGAAGAGGTGCACCTTGATCATGCCGACCTTTTCGCCCTTGGAGAGCAGATAGTTGATCGTCTCCTCGGCCGTGCCCGCGCCCGAGCCCATGATGATGATGATACGATCGGCTTCGGGATGGCCGATGTAGCTGAACAGCTTATACTGGCGGCCCGTGAGAGTGGCGAACTTGTCCATCGCCTTCTGCACGATCTCGGGACAGACGGTGTAGAAGGGATTGACGGTCTCGCGGCCCTGGAAATACACGTCGGGATTCTGCGCGGTGCCGCGGAGCACGGGGGATTCGGGGGTGAGTCCGCGTTTGCGATGCGCGTCGATCAGTTCGAAGGGCAGCATCGCGTGCATGTCGTCGTCGGTCAGCTCCTCGATTTTCATCACTTCATGCGAAGTGCGGAAGCCGTCGAAGAAATGCATGAACGGCACGCGTGATTCGAGAGTCGCGGCCTGCGCGATGAGCGCCTGGTCCATCACTTCCTGCACCGACGCCGAGGCGAGCAGCGCCCAACCGGTCTGACGCACTGCCATCACGTCGCTGTGATCGCCGAAGATCGACAGGGCCTGGCAGGCGAGCGAGCGTGCAGAGACGTGGAACACGGTCGAGGTCAGCTCGCCCGCGATTTTGTACATGTTCGGGATCATGAGGAGCAATCCCTGCGAGGCCGTGAACGTGGTGGTCAACGCGCCTGTCTGCAGCGCGCCGTGCACCGCGCCTGAGGCGCCGCCTTCGCTCTGCAACTCGACGACGGTCGGAACCGTGCCCCAGATGTTCTTGTGTCCCGCCGCCGACCAGGCGTCGGCCCACTCGCCCATGTTCGAGCTGGGCGTGATGGGATAGATGGCGCACACCTCGTTGGTTTTGTGCGCGACGAATGCCGCCGCCTCGTTGCCGTCGATGGTGATTTTCTTTCGCGTGCTCATGGTGGGTCCTTGTATCGTGGATCAGATATGGAAAACACTGAAGGTGAAAGACAGGGGGTGCATCATGGATGAGCCATCGCTCGGTCCTTGTGCGATGTGAGGAAGGGGGGAAAGACGGGAAAAATGAAACTGGCCGACCCGGCGGGGGCGGAATACTTTCCGGGAAGTCGGGAGAACGGCTGTGTCGGAGTCTGGAAGGGAAGCGCCGTGCGCGCTTCGGCGGTGTGGCATGGGACAGGAGGTGCGTGTTCGTGAATCCGTTATCGAATTCGTCCATGAAATTACGATAATATCCGGAGGAAAAAAACTCCGCCGCAAGGAAGGATGGCGGGCTGATCGGCTCCGCGGGCGGGCGTCTTCAAACAGGCATTGATAGTATTGCGGTATGAATCAGTCGGTGCGGCGAGACATATGGATGCACCCGTAGCCGCCGAAATCGTGCATTTTTTGTTTCTCTCGTACATCCGACCGATCTTGAACATTATCACATACCAAGGATCGCCATGGACATGCTCACAGCCGACGAATTAAAATCATTGTTCCGCACCGTGTACAAGATTCGCGAGAGCGACCAGGTACTGACCATCCTTGTGGATGTCCCCGACGCGAAGGTGCCCGACACGCAGGAGTGGCGCGAGCGGCGCGAGCTGGCCTACGACTGGTGGATCAAGGCCATCAGCTTCAAGAACGAACTCGGTCTCAAACGCGTCGAGATCTATTATTATCCGAACGTCGGCAGTAACAATAACGATCTGCCCACGGATCTGTACCATTGGGGCGGTCGGCCCGGGGATCTGAACGCCGATACACTGCGCGCCGACGGAATGGCCACACGTCTGGCCGAGATCATGAACGGGACAAATCTCATCATCGCGCTTACGGAGTTCTCCGCGACAGCCCCCTGCAAGATGCTGGCGAAGAAATACAACTTCCGCGGCACCACCATGCCCGGCTTTGTGCTCTCGATGCTGCCGTCGCTCAATCTCGACTATGCGAAGGTGCACGAACGGATCATGGCGTTAAAGGTGTTGCTCGATCGCGCCGAGCGCGAGGTGATCGTGTTCGAGGCGCGCGGCAGCGAATACGTATTTGATGTGGATTTGCGTCATCGCACCGCGACGCCCTCCAGCGGAATGTTTCACGACGATATGGTCGTGGGCAATCTTCCCTCAGGGGAAACGTACATCGTGCCGTACGAAGGCGAGAAGGACGGCGATCCGAGCCGCAGCTCGGGTCTGCTGCCCGTGCAGTTCGGCGGCGAGATCGTTGTGTACCGCATCGAAAACAACCGCGCGGTGGAAGTGCTGAGTGAGGGTCCGCAGTCGGAAAAGGAACGCGCCATGCTCGCGCTCGAACCGGCCTACGGCAATATCGCAGAAATCGGTCACGGCGTGCTGGGCGAATTCGGCTGCACCGCCGTCGGGAGTCTGTTGATGGACGAAAAGCTTGGTCTGCATGTGGCCTTCGGCCGCAGCGAACACTTCGGCGGCATCGTCTCTCCCGCGTCTTTCAACGATCTCAAGAACGTCATTCATATCGACCGCGTCTACGTCGCATCACTCCAGCCGGATATCGTGGTCAAATCCGTCACGCTCACGTATCCCGATGGCGCAACGCAGGAGATCATGCGTGACGGCCTGTGGACGGTCGCGTGATTTCCGTTCACTGGGTAGATGGGTAGATAGTAGATAGTAGATAGTAGATAGGTAGATCGATCTACGAAAATCGCGAAAGGAGACAGGAGTCAGGAGACAGAAATCACGGGTTGATCAACCGGATGACTGTCTCCTGATTCCTGTCTCCTGTGTCCTCACTGTCGCAGCGCAGATCCCTCGCCTACCCATCTACCAGCTACCATCTACCATCTACCCATCTACCCATCTACCGAACAACCACCACCCTTCCCATCCGTGCGTCGTGGCTGTTGCTGAGTCGAAGCATGTACATGCCGGCGGGGAGCGTGGGAAGGGTGAAACTGTTTTCCTCCGTCGCGGAGGAGGCGGCGATGGTCTGCGCAAAGACGGTGCGGCCGTGTACGTCGTGGACGGAGAGCTGTGTGTCGGCGGATGTAATCGAGGTGCTGAGGTGCATGACTGCTCCGCTGCGGGCGGGCTGAGGATACACGTCGATGCTGCCGCGCGAGGGTGACACGGGGCGGTCGATTCCGACGAGTGTGTGGCGGTAACGGAGGAGTTTTGTTTCCACTCCTGCAATGGGTGCGGGCGCGGCGGTCTGCTTCGGCTTGCTCGCGGTTGCGATCCAGATCTCCCTGTTGGTGCGCGCGCTCAAAAGCCAACCAAATCCGGGCAGCGCGAGTACGCGTGACGGCGCTGTGGGCGCTAGTGATTTCCGCGCGTACAACGAATCGGTGAACACGTTCGGCAACACCTGCGTGCTGATGATGGCGTAGTCGTTTCCCGCGACACTCAGGAAGTCGCGCATGAGCCGGCCGGGACGCGGGAGCACTTCGGCGCGTGATGTCCAGATCGAACGGTCGGGCCACGCGACGGTGATGGTGGGAGCGGTGCCGGCGTCAGGGCCGGGCGTCCAGGCCCTCGTTGTGGCGCTGCCCGCATTAAAGATCATGGAAAAGCTTGTGTCGCTTGTCATACGGATGGCGCGGAACTCGAGTGGCGAGGACTGCCCGTTGTTCCACTCCTGCGTGATCCACGTGCGCCCGCCGTCGAAAGTGCCGCGCGCCCAGAAGCGCGGGATCTCCTCGCTGAGCCGCCCGGTGGTGCCGATGAACACGATGTGGCGCATGGCGTCGAGCATCACGTAGGTGTGCATCTCGACCACATCGGGGTAGGAGATCACCACCTCGGGATCCACGCTGATGCGTTCCCAGCTCTGGCCTTGATTGGTGGATTGAAACAGCGCGGGATTGTAGAGGCGTGTCGAAAGCGAATCGAGTCCGTACTGCAGAAACCAGAGATTCCTGTGCAACGGACGCAGGTACACGTTGGGCCGTACCCAGCCGCCGTAACGTCCGGGAATGCGCGTCTGCATCGGCGTCCAAGTGCTGCCGCCGTTTTCTGTCCACGCGTAAAAGAGAGTGTCATGTCTGCGCGAAAAAACGACGACTCCGAAATCACGCGTGCGGAAATCTACCTCGTGCACTTTTCGGTAGCCGATGGTGTTCGGACCGATGAAGGAGAAGGGAAGCGAATCCGCCTTCCATGTCGCTCCTCCGTCGGAGGTCTTGATATACCTGCCGCCCTCGTCGAACACGAAGCCCGTGCTCGAATCGGCCCACTCGATCGCGGCGTAGGGGAGTTCGGGCGAGAAGGAAGGGACAAGCACTTCCTCGAGCTGTGCCGCCGCGGATCCGACGAGCAGCAGTAATCCTGCAATGGTTCCGTATACAAGTCTCATGTCGATGCTCACTGTATGGTCTTCAGAATCTGCGTAAAACTTGGCGAAGAAGAAAGTGACACGCATGCGGACGCGGCTGCATGGACGGCTGAGGCGCACGGCTCCACCCCAACCGCTCTGGTGTGGCATCACATCCCGCCGCATCGTATACTTGCCGCAATACACCAAGCGACTTCCCCCATAGTATCGGATCACGGGGTCTTAATATTGCCGCGCAGGAATCTGCCCGGCATGGCCGAGTATAGTCCGAGCGGTCCGCATACATCCGCCGGATGGATACGATACGAACATCCATCATTCATTATCAAAGAGACGATTCATGAGGACACTGACAATACACGCGATTCTGCTGCTGTCAATGCTGGCCGTCACGGGCGACATGATTGCGCAGAAGGCGCGCCAAGGGGTGGTGGACGACGGCTTCACCTGGTTCGAGGCGGTCAATGGGGAGGCGCTCGGACCCAACAACGTCCCTGTCAGCACGGGATGGTATCTGAAGTCGTTCGTTCGTGTGTTCGGAGAATATCCGAACCGGAGCGCGATCAAGCTGGTGCTTCGCAAAGGCGGTAAAACCATTGCCACCACCCGTTGCGAGACGTACGTGTACGTGAACCGGAACAATGCGCTCGATGAAAGTTTTATGATGACAGCCGACTGCTGGAACAAGGAATCCGCAACAAAGGAGACGGGCGACTTCGAGGTGCAGGTGTACACCGTCGACGGACAGACCGACGCGGAGGCGCTCGTACGCACATATCGTTTCGAGGTACGGACCGTGAACCGCGTGCGTTCGGGGCAGGAGGCGGGTCTCGCGCCGCCGCAGTATTACATCAACCGGCACAACGAGGCGGCCGCGAGTTTTATGATGCTGCGTCCGCGTGAATACGCCGGATACTTCGACTGGACTTCGAGCCCCGAGCGGCTCGGCGCCAACCACGTGGAGTTCTTTTACAGTCTTTCGCCCTCGGAGAAGGGCAAGGAATTGCCGCACTGTTACATGCGCGTCACGGTAAACGGGAAGCGCCTGTCGCTTCCCGGTCCGATGCCGTATGCGGATCAGGTGGTGAGCCAGGTGAAACACTCGTATGTGGTCATTCATCAGGACCGCATCGCGGCGCAGTACAAGCGCGGCACTGAGTATCGCGACGAAATCGGCTTTCGTATGGTGAAGGTGCACGCGCCCCTCACCTGGGGAGAGAAAGCCAACCGCGACGAGAACCGCATCGCGCTCGAGGATTATCCGGGCGAATGGGAGTGCGCACTGATGAACAATGGCGAGGTGTGGCGCACCTGGCGTTTCACGGTGGGCCAGGACGGACGGCCGAACCTCCATCCCGAACAGCGCGCCAATGTGAATCTCGGGTACAACACCTATCTGGTCGAGATGGAGATACCGGCGGGCGGCAGTCCGCTCGATGGACGTCTTGCGGGGCCTTCAACGTCGTTATTCTACGGGCTCCCCTGGACGACGCCCGAGGGAAAAGCGATGGCGCAGCGTGTGCCACGTAAAGGGAATCCGTTTCCTGTGCCTTCGAATATTGCGAAGTGACATACCGCCTTCCTGTATCCTTACATCCGTGTGAGGATACAGGAGGAAGGAGACGGGAGATCTGCGCTGAGCGGACCGATGTCTCCTGTCTCCTGCATCCTGTCTCCTTTCATGCGCGTGAGGATACCGGAGGAAGGAGACAGGAGATGTGTGCTAAGCGGACCGATGTCCGTATATTAGTCCAAAAAAGAGCAATAAATCATGATGCCGAACCTCCGTCTTGCAAAAATATTCTGGACCATCCCCGTCGCGGGAGCATTTGTGGCTTCTCTGTGCGGCGTGATCTGGCGCGACATCTACGTCGGTCTCTTTGCTCCGGAGTTCCTGCCGGGCGCGCTGCCGCAGGATATTCTGACGCTGCTGCTCTGTCCTTTCCTCTTTCTGCACATTGTGCGCGTGCAGCGCAGCGAACTGCGGAGGCAGGTGGTGATCGCCGGGCTGATCGGTTCGCTATTGTATCTCTACGGCATCTTCACCATCGAACGTGTGTATAACGCCCTGTACCTGGTGTATGCTCTCATCTTCGCCTCGTCGTTCTGGTCGCTGGTGTACGGTCTCTCGACCTTGCGCGAGGAAAACCTTGCTGGGTGGACGCTGCCCAGGGGCATCGGGCGTGTCACCGCATGGTCGTCCATCGTCATCGCGGTTATTTTCACCGCACTGTGGACAGCCGCCCTCGTGCCGATCATGCGCGAGCATATACGTATCGAATATCTGTACTCGATTTACATACTCGACCTGTGTTTCATCATGCCCGCCTTCTTCATAACGGGTGTAATGACACTGCGTGGAAAGCCGATCGGCACGCTGCTAGGTCCCGCCATCATGCTGCTCGGCTTTTTTGTGATCTTCCCTCTGGGTCTGAACGAACTGTCCAAACCTTCATTTGGGCTGCCTGTTGCCTACGGGTCCATGGCTGTGTCGTTTCTCTTCGCGGCGTACATGCTCGGTCTGGCTGTGCTCCAGTTGCGCGGGATGAGGAACGGGGAACGGTGAACGAGGAACGGGGAACGTGAACGGTGTACGGGGAAGGGGAGAAGAGGTCGGCATTGAGGAATGGGATAAAACAATCCCATTATCCTCTATTCCTTTATCGGCGACATGGGGTCAGGATTACGGAGGGACGGTTCGATCATCTTGAAAAATCGGTATATATAATTCGGATGAAACTTGTTGCATTATGTCAGTCTGTCCGCTACTTTCCGACCATAATTCCCTTCACATATATTCTGAGGAGTGATCTCATGCATCGCACCACCACGCTGTGCGCGCTTGTCGCGATCGTGTCGTTATTGTCGGCCTGCAAGCCGGCCGACCCCAATGCCGCAATGGAGGAACAGAATAAAAAGACCATGCAGGCCTTCGTCGACGCCATGAACAATCGGAACTTCGACAAACTTGGCGACTTTGTCGACGTCAATTACACGGAACACACGCCTGATCCCATGATGAAGAGCAAAGGTCTCGCAGGACTGCTCGAGTCCATGAGAGCCACGGAAACCATGCTTCCGGATTTCAAGGTGCAGGTCAATTGGATGATCGCCGAGGGTGATCTGGTCATGTCGCACTATCGATGGACCGGCACAAACACGGGGTCAGTGGAAGGCATGCCCGCCACCGGCAAGGCCATGGATGTGGAAGGAGTCGACATCGTCCGCTTCAAGGATGGAAAGGGTGTCGAGCATTGGGGCTACTTCGACATGGGCAAGATGATGGAGCAGATGGGTATGACGTGGGCTCCGATGACCGCCGATGCAGGGAAATAACTGGATGTGAAGCATGAGGAGCTAGGAGCTGGGAGTGAGAATCTGGTAGAATTGTGTCTTTGAACAGTTGACTCTCCCATTGCGGACTGAATTGGTTCACGGCCCATATTTCATCTCCCAACTTCTAACTCCTCTCTCCCATCTCCTCGTTAAAAGAACGCCCTCACTTCGGCTCGTGCAGTATGCACAAACGTTCCGCCGCCTTCGCTGCGTCCGAGGTAACTGAGCGTGGCTTGAAGAAAGGCCGTGATGCGGTAGTCGAAGTTGCTGCGCAGCACCCAGTTTTTTCCCTCGGCCTTGCCGTCGGTGAGTTCGAACGGAAAGCGGGCGACGGCGGACGAAAACAGCACCTCGCCGCGCTCGGCCTCAATGCGCAGACGGCCGGGTCCGTCGAAGGTCACCGTGGTGCGAAGGGCCTGCGTATTGATGCTGGCCTCGGTCTCCTGGCCGGGATAGCGGTCGCGCGCGTCCTTTGCGCCGAGGACAAAACCCACCTCGACGCGCGCCGCGGGCCGGTATGAAAAATCGGCGGTGAACACCACGGCGTCGAGCGCACGCGCGCGATTGCTGGCCTGCGTGGTCGATACGTTGTCGTTGGTGAAGGCAAGATCGGCCTGCACGCCGATTTCACGCACGGGCTGTGTGCGCAGGCGCAGCGACCGCTCGGCGCGGAAACTCCGCTCGTTCGCAAGCGCGAACTGGCTGAAGCCGCGGTTCTGTTCGTAGCGGAATCGGAGCGACAGCTCCGAATTTTGCTCGAAGAGGAAAAAGTCCTGGCGCAAATTCTGGAAGCCGCGCAGTGTGAGCGTGTCGTTCAGGAACCGCGCGAGACGCAGGAGGTACACGTCGGCCGTGTTGGCCGTGCTGTTTTTCTCCTCGATGCGCGCCGAGGTCTCGCTCGACAGCGCGCGTCCCAGCGCGGCGAGCAAGCCGCCGCCGTCGCGGCCCAGGACGCGCGCGGGACGCACCTGCAGGCGCACGCTGCTGCGCAGATCGATCACGGGGAAGAGTCGGTCGGTGGGCACGGTGATGGCCACGTAGTCGCCATCGAAGCGTGTTGGTTCGAATTCGCTCTCGTCTTCGACACCGTTCTTGTTCACGTCGCCCTTGTACACGTAGTTGCCCTGTCCGAAGGGAACCTTCAGAAAGGCGCGTTCGAGTTTGGACGTCTTTTCGGTGGACACTTCGTACAGCACATCCGCCGCCAGGGCGCGATTGAAGGGCGTGTACTGGATCTGGGTCTTGGTCAGGATGGTCTGCAGATCGCTGTTGCCCGCGCTGCGGAAACTCTCGCTGAAGCGCCTGTCGCGCAATGTCACGGCCGCGTTGGCGCTGAGGTCGTTCCAGGGTCGCAGCGTCAAGGTGTACTGCTGGTATATGTCGTCGGACTGTTTCACGACGGATCCACGCTGCCACGCGTTGTCGCTGCGGTAGCCGATCTCGGCGGCAAAACTCATGGCGCCGATCGCGGGCAGGATAAAGCCGGGACGCACGTCGACGAACGACAGACTCACGGGCAGAAGGGTGTCGGCTGCGGATGCGGAGCGGTCCTCGCTTTCGAAACGCAGCGTCGGTTGTATGAATCCCTTCGTGTACCGCGCCTCGCCGCGCTGCCGCAGCCATGTGCCGCTGCCGCGCGCCGCGCGGTCGTCGCTTGTGATGTGTTCGCCGCGCCACGACAGTTGCGGGATCCACGCTTCGGCCGCGCTCTCCGACAGTGTGAGTTGTGTTTCAATGCGCCGCGATGAAAAATCGCCTCGTGTGTAACTGCCCGCGCCGACGGACGCGCGCGCAAAGGACGCGGGTTTCAGCGCGAAGCTGCCCTCGCGTATTGTCTCCGTTGCGGACGTGGTGGCGGCCACGTCCCAGCGGCGCGAGAATTCGATGTCGTTGATGCGGTCGATCGGAGCAAAGGTCGAGGCCGTCGCGCGGAAACGCCCGGCGACTTCCACATCTCCGACGGGTGTGCCGAAGGTCCACACGCCGCTGGTGTTGACGGCGCTGCCGGCATTGTCGGCGGCATCGACCTCCGAGAGGCGGTTGCGCGCCAGGTCGCTCACCGCTCCCTCCGCGCGCACCGTGAGGCCCTCGAACGGTGTTGCCGCGAGCAGCAGATTGCCCGTCTGATGCAACTGCGGCACGGGCACCAGGCGCAGCGGCGCATAGTCGCCCTGACCGACGCCGACAAAAGCGAAGGAGCCCAGCGTCTTCCGTGAATAGTCGCCCGACCCTGTTCCCACATAGGAAAATGTGACGGTGTACGTCGCGCTGTCGTCGCCAGGCGCGTAACGGTACACGGCCATCGGAGCGCCGCCGATGGTGGTATCGATGCGCACGTACTGGCCCGCGCCATTGCCGCGCGCGGTGTCGATGCCCGCGTACACCACGCCCGATGTCGCGGCCTTGCGCGGATCGTCGCCCGCATCGGCCAGCACGCGCCGGTCTTCCGCACTCAATTCGAAGTCGATGGGCGAATCGGGATCATCACCCTCGCGCATGTACCGTGCTGTCACCGCGAGCGCTTTCGGGATGATGTCGGCCGTGGCGTTGGCAGCGAAGAGCGCGCGTGCGTACTGCCTGTCGGCGTATTCGAAGTCCACCGTGATCCGCGACGCCGCGGTGATGAGCCGTCGCGGCCGGAAGGTGATCTCTCCGCTTGCGTACTCGATGATGTAATCGAAGGTTTCGCCGCGTGTCATTTCGACACCGTCCACATACACACGTTCGGTGCCGGCCAGCACTACGATGCGCTGTTCGCCGTTTTTTCCGGTGAGGCGGTAGGGCCCCTGCACGCCGTCGATACCTGCAAATTGTACGGTGCGATAGCTGCCTTTCATGGTTGCGTACGACGCGGCCGCACTGCCGAGCGGCGAGCTGCCCTCCGCGAGCACGCCCGATAACTTGCGGTTATATGATCCGAACTCCGTGCCGCTGAAGGAGAGGGAGAAGTCGCCGAGTGTCGCCGCAAGCGGACCGCTCGAAATGCGGATGAACACCTTGTCCAGTTCCTGTATCGTGCGTGTGTTGCCCTCGGGCTGAATCGGAGTGTTCTCGTCGGTGAGCGCGGCCATGATGTCGATGTCTTCGGCAAGCTTGCCCGCGAGTGACAGCCGGAAGCCGCTGTTGAGGGTAAGGTCGCGATTCGTGCCCACAGTGAAGCCGCGTCCGATATACCCGCTCTTCTGCAGTCCCGCACCGAAAATATTCTCCATCGTCAGCGGCGCCGACGGAGCAAACACACGCAGCGTGTCGCCGCGCGCGGTATCGGTGCGCAGCACCAGTTCGCGTGCGCGGTACACCGGCGGGAAGCGGAAGGGCAGGGCACGATAGGTGACACGCAGCCGTGTCGTGTGTAACGAATCGACTATGCCGCGTCCACGCGCCGTCAATACAACGATTCCAAGGCGCAAATCGAGACTGAAACATCCGCTGTCTGGCAGGATGGTCCCGTTCTCCGTGCCGATCGACACACTTCCGAGTTCCACGAACTGCCGCGCAAGTCGCAGCGTATCTGTCACTGCCAGCGTCTCGGTGTACTCCGTTGCACGGAAACGTGCCGTGTCGCTCTGCGCCCGTGCGAGCAAGGGCAGGAGTGCGGCAAACAGGAGCACGCCGCGCGCGAGCGGCCGTGCGAAGCGTCGGATGATATTTCCTCGCGGTGTCACAGCGCGGAAGTTAGAACCGCCGCGACGATGTTCCTATGCGTGCGGTCACGGGAGTCGTCAGCCCGGAAGCGATGAAGGCGCCGCGGCCTCGATCATGCCGCGCATTGTGCGGTCATTTCCAGGCAACGATTGTGCAAACCGTGCCCGGCACATAGCTCAGGACCTCGGTCAGCGTGATGAGACGCCCCCCGTTCAGCAACCCCCCGTTGATGTAGTTCCAGTACTCGGCGCGATAGGACAGGGACGGGGCGCATGCGGTGAATTGATCGTGGTTCAGCTTGGTGACTGTATCCAGCCACGGCGCTGCCTCGGCGAGGGGGACGTCGTGTATTGTGAGTGTCGCAATAGTCGTACTCAAAATAAGGCGTGGCCGTCCCGTCACGGTGTAGGTGGCGGAGTACCCGTATAGCCGACCCAGACGGCGAGGCGTGGAAAAGTATCCCTGGAGCATCAGAGTATAAGGTGGCACCTGATACGGCTGACTGGTTACCGAGTCGGCAAAGGTCCGCTGTGTATCGTTCACCGCGATCGTGTTCGAGCCGTAGGCCGTGGACGAGAAGTCGGGGATCGTCATCACCGAGTCCTTGGTCTTCTCAGTGCGCACGCCGTCGACGTCGATCCAATCGGTAATCTGTACACGTGCGACAACGCCGGAAACCTTCCATTGCAGGGCGCGGTAGGGGGGCATGTGCATGATCTCGATGGCGCTCGGGGCACGGAAGCGCGCGGCGTCGCAGAGGAGCACGACGGTTACCGGCTGCGTCCAGTGCATTGCAGCGACGGGTATACGGATTGCGAAACCCGTGGTGGGCGTGTACCAGAGTGGCAGCGCCGTGTCGGGGGCGAGAACGCCTCCAACCTCGAAGAGCACGCGGATCAGGCCGGGGTTCGGAGGAAGCTGACCGCTCAAGACGATGCTATCGCGCGGCCATGCCGTTGTCGCATGAACGCTCGTGATGCGGAGGCCGTCCTGAGGGGCGACGATGCCATCCTCGTTCTTGTCTTTTCCGCATCCCGCGAGGAGAAGGACGATCATACCCATTGTCATCACTGCAGTCGTATGGCCTATCCACATCCTGCTTCGTCCACTCAAATCAGGTGCTGACGCAGTTTCCGCCGCTTTTTCACCCCTTCGCTTCGCCATCACTTACCTCCGCGTATTACTGCATAAGGTGTGCAAACTACTACCCATCCCGTACAACAGCAACACCATACGCGATGACTGGATTAGACGATTGGATGATCAGACGATTAGACGATTAGACGATCGGACGCTCAGACGATTGGACGATAAAACGCCCCATCGATCCGATTCTCGTCGTGCTTTCCCGCTTCGCGGGACTCAGCGTGACCCCACTTTGTTGTTCTGCTCCCTACTCCCCACCCCCAATTCCTTACTCCCCCGTCCCGCTCACCGCCACTGCCGCAGGTGTTTCTCGATGAAGGCGATGACGGATTCGTGCTCGGCGCGGCCGTTGCCTTCGATGTGTATGGGGGAGCCGAAAGCGAGGTGTATGGTCTTTTTCGGATCTATGGGTCCGAATTCCTTGACGATGCGGCCGTTGGCCCAGGCGTCGGTTTTGAGGGCGACAGGGATGATGGGGACACCGGCACTTTTTGCGAGTTTGACGCCGAGGGAGTTGAACTGCGCGGGATCGAAGTCGAGCCGTCGCGTGGTCTGCGGGAAAAGCACGATACTGATGCCCTCTTCGAGTCGCCGCCGTCCCTCTTCGAGTACGGTGACGAGATCCTGCCGCGGATTGTCGCGTGAGACGACGATGGGATTCCGTGAGCGCATCACGTGACCGAAGAGCGGGTAGTCCATCAGGCTCGGTTTGATGACAAAGGTCACGGGTTTCACGGGATCGATAATGCCCGGTAGCGAGAACGTCTCGAGTGTGCTCATGTGATTGCCGACAAACACCGCCGGACCTTCACACGCCGTGATGTTGCGCAGTCCCTCGATGTTGAAGCGGCAGCCCGCGGCTTCGAGACAGAGCATGGTGGCGATGCTGCTGTCCTCCCAGTCCTGGCGTCCGTACCGTCCGTGTTTCGCCCGCCGCGATGCACGTACAACCACCACCGCGAGCCGCGGGTAAAAGCGCAGTGTCGCGAGGAACGTGGATGTGTGTAACGTTTCTCCGGGAGTCTTATAGGCCTCCACGGAGGCAAGAGGGCTGGGGAGTCGGTTCGTGCGGCTCATCTTCTCGCAGGTGTGAGGTGGAACATGCGGCAATGTGCGAAAAAATGGAGACTCTATGTAGCGGGAGGCGTGTCGGTCATCTCCCGTTGTCTCGCTGTCCCGCTGTCCCGTTGTACCGTTGTCCCGCTGTCCCGCTGTTCAACGTGTGAGCAGCAGTGTCTGTCGGAAGCCGCCGGCATTAATGATGTACAGCCCCGGCGGCACTGCGGAGAGATCCAGTGTGTTGCTCCCGTGTTGTGCGGAGGTGACGGTGTAAACCAGTCGTCCGAGTGCGTCGTGTACCGATACGGGGTATGTGGCATCCGTATCTGGAAAGCGAAGTGTGACGAATCCATCGCTGGGATTGGGATACACGGAAAACAGCCGCGCCGCGGCCTTCTCCGCGACATCGATTCCTGTTACGCGCGCGGGCGGTATCCACAGCTTGAGCGATCCGCGGAGTGTGTCGGCATTATCGAATATCATTTCAGCAGAGAGTAACACTGTGTCGCCGGTTGTGCGCGGATGCAGGAACAGATCCCATCGGGCCTCACTGACGGTGTTGAATTCGATGTTTGGCGGTGAAGTCGCGGTGTGTAAGAAACGTGGTGCAGTCGGTGTGATGAGCGAATCCGTGAAGGACAGGGTGACCATTGCATGACGTGCTGTTTCTGCTCCATTGTTCGCGACCAGGCATGAGAACTGAAGTGGCGACGGGGTGTAGCGTGCCAGTGCTTCATCCCAGCGGATGCTCTGTCCATTTATCGCGAGCGTGTGCACGGGTGCAGGCCGGCGTTGCGGAATTAACACCGCACCATCGCGCGTCCACGCGGAGTGACAGCCCTCATGGAATTTCCAATCGACAAGGTGTACCGGCGTTCGTACGACGCTCCGGTCTTGAGCGGTGCGGACACGGAAGCGGAGTAGCAAAAGCGTAGTGGGCATCGTCTGAGGCCAGGCGGTGGCGGGCCCGTCGAGATAAATGATGACACGCCCCTCATCAAGCGTGGTTCTTACCGGAACTCCGCTGTAGATGCTACCCTCGGGAATATCGGCGCCACGCCACGAAAGCAGCGTGTCATTGAATAGGATTGAAAATGTACATGCACCCACGAGATTGCCGGGATATGCACTCGGGTAATCATGGAGGAGAACTGGTACTTCCACCACGCTTCCTTCGAGGGCATGAAACACGGTTCCCGGACCAACACGCAGTGGAGTGAACGTGCTGGTATCGACTGGAGCCCTGTAAGATTTCACTTCGGTATCGGTGCCATTGCATGTGTCCAGCAGCGTCACGCGAACGATGCGCTCAGTGCGGTCCATACACGTCGCCTGATACGTGATGAGGCAATCTTCTATCCAACGGGAGACGATCGTGGCTGCTTCTGTGACTGCCGTTTGCATCCAGCCGGCGGCGGGATTGTGGAGGTCTCTTCCGGAACTTCGCTCCGTCAGGATGCGTAGGGAATCATGAGCATGCGGTGTACCGAATGTGAAGGAGTACAACATCGTGCGCCAGAGGGCCCACAGATGTTGCAAACAGTCGCCGGGTGTTTTTTGAGACGCGCTGTCCCGGCCTGATCCGAAATAGTAGACGGCGGCGGGGTACAACCGTTCAGCGTGAAGCAGGTCCATGGCCTGGAACAGGCCGTCCCAAAGTCGTGCCGTTGCAGCCGGTTGTACCGATTCCACTGCAGCGAAAAGGAGTGTCGTATCTGATGTTTTCGATTGCACGACGGACGGTGTCGCGCTGACGGCGAGAATCGTGGCGTTATCTCTTTTCAGATCGAGCGACGAGATGAGTTCCCTGGCGCGCTGTTTCATCAGCCGTTGTGCATTCGCGTCCATCCTGGGATCCACGTCCAGCAGTATCACGCAGGTCAGAGGGTCGCGTGTTGTGGGTTCCGGGCACCAGAGCTCGAAATCTCGGATATCCCTACCGTTTTCGGATATCCGAAACTGCTTACTGTTGCTCGGAAAGATACGTTCGCCGTTGCACGTCGACCGAATATATACTTCTATCGTGGGCCAGTTGTTGATAATGCGCATGACACGCAGTTTCGGCTGCGCGTGCAGGTTCCCGGACTGGGATCCGATACACAGCCACAACAAGGTGAACACAACGAAGGTGGAAGAAAGCGAAGAAGTGCGCATACAGATTTCCTGCTGGTCATACACCAGACAATTGATGTACGAGTATCCTGACATGTGAACTGCACGTGCTACGCGGCCACACGTACACCGCTGTCCCGATCTCCCGCTGTCCCGCTCTCCCGCTGTCCCGCTGTCTCGCTCTCCCGCTGTCCCGCTCTCCCGCTGTCCGTCATTGGCCTTTCGGTGTCATGCCTGCTACATTGCGGGCATGAACCTCAACACTCAATCCAACAGCGGCCCCGTCCTTCTCGACGGCGCGTGGGGCACGGAACTGCAGAAGCGCGGCTTGCCTGTCGGCGCATGTCCCGATCTATGGAATGTGGAATTTCCCGAGCTTGTCGCGGGTGTGGCGCGGTCGTATGTGCAGGCGGGCAGTGCCATCATTCTGACAAATACGTTCGGCGCGAATGCCATCGTGCTCGCGCGTCACGGCTTGAGCGATAGGGCGGCGGAACTTGCACGCGCGGGCGCCGAGATCAGCCGCGCGGAAGCCGGCTCGGAAGTGCGCGTGTTCGGCTCCATGGGGTCGACGGGTGCCCTGCTTTTAATGGGGGAAGTGTCGGAGGTGGAACTGGCGGAAGTCTATCTCACGCAGGCGCGCGCACTCGCCGAGGGCGGCGTTGATGCACTCCTTCTCGAGACCATGACGGATCTCGACGAGACGCTCATCGCCCTCGCGGCGGCAAAAAGCACGGGGCTGCCGGTCGCTGTGAGCATGGTGTTCGACAGCGGCGAGGACGGCGCGTCCACCATGATGGGCCTGCATGCGCGTGATGCCGCAGCGGAACTCGAACGCGCGGGAGCCGACATTATCGGCGCAAACTGCGGCACCGGCATCACCGATGCGCTGCCCGTGTGCCGTATCCTGCGCGCGGGTACCACACGCCCCGTGTGGATGAAACCCAATGCGGGTCTGCCCGAAATATCGGATGGACGTATCCTGTATTCCGCGACGCCTGAATCTTTCGCTGCTGGTATCCGTGCCCTCGTCGATGCGGGCGCCTCGTATGTCGGCGGCTGTTGCGGTACAACACCGGAACATATCGCGCGGGCCTGGGCGGAGCTTCAAAAGGTGGACGGGTAAAAGGCTGATGGCAGGCGTGACATTGGCAGGTGGGTAGGGGACTGAAAAAAAAGGCGCCCCGTTGCCGGGGCGCCAGTGTCGATCGGTGATGGACTCGTTTATTTCACGAGTGTCATCGTGCGTGTCTGGCGGAAGCCGTTCACGCTGAGTTCGTACATGTACACGCCGCTCTCGAAGCCGGAGGCGTCGAACTGCACGCGGTAATCGCCCGCTTCGGCGGGACCGCTGACGAGTGTGGTCATGTACTGCCCGAGGGCGTTGAACACCTTCAGCGTCACCCAGCCGGAAGCCGGCACGGAGTACGTGATGTTGGTGCTCGGGTTGAAGGGGTTCGGATAGTTCTGGTCGAGACGGTACACGACAGGTGCGCCGCCGAGGCGGTCTACCGAAGTCGGTGTGCCGGTGTTGTAATCCCAACCGTCGTAGTACTTCGGATTGATGGATCCGAACGCGGTGTTGATGGTAACCTCGGCCTGCGAGTCGTCGATGTTCTCGTAGTGGTTGTTACCGAATCCGCCCTGACCACCTTCGTTGTCGCCGCCCTTGATGCCGAACTTGAATTCCTGGCCGACAAACTTCTTGCTGCCGGTGGAATCGGGTCCATACAAGAACTGCACGGTGTAGAAGTGGTCGCCCGCGACGGCGTCACCGTTGGTGCCGTCGTCGTACATGCGCTTCGGCGCATCGTCACGGAGCGTCTGACCCCACGTCGTCCAACCGCCGGTTGCCGGACCGTTCATCCACAGGCCCGATGTGTACACGGTTGCGGGATCGTAGATGTGATCGCTGCCCTGGATGTCGAACAACGTGTCGCCCTTCAGCGTCTGGTAATAGGCCGGACGCAGATCACAGACCCACGTGACACGCACGTTCCGCGCGAGCACGGAGAGGTTGCGGAAGGTCGGCATGCGGTTCATCACGGTCTTGCTGTCGACGATGTCCTCGACCGTGAAGGTCGCGGCCGCCGGCGTCACCGCGCGGCGCTCGGCCAGCGAGTTGTCGCTGCCCGTGTACTCGAAGTTGTAGAACGACTCGCGGATGTCCTGGCCGTCCTTCATCACGTAGTACTGATAGTACAGC